>JBDRLK010000233.1:0-5372 GCA_043813155.1 Pseudomonadota bacterium
ATGCGTTGTAATCAGGCACGCCGAGGGCGTGCAGCTGCAATGCGTTGTAATCGGGCACGCCGAGGGCGTGCAGCTGCAATGCGTTGTAATCGGGCACGCCGAGGGCGTGCAGCTGCAATGCGTTGTAATCAGGCACGCCGAGGGCGTGCAGCTGCAATGCGTTGTAATCGGGCACGCCGAGGGCGTGCAGCTACAATGCGTTGATAATCATATATACGCCCTGGCCGAAGGAAATGCCACCATCGCCGCAGGAAACGGCGCTGTTTGTCACGAATCGCAGGCCTGCCTTTTCAACGTGCTCTCTAACGGCCAGGTGGATCATTTTATTGTAGGCCACGCCGCCGGTCAGCCCCACCGCTTCGATGCCCGCTGCTTTGGCCTTGTCCACGGCAATCGTTGCCAGGCCCAGGGCGATGGCCTGCTGGCATGAGGCGCCGATGCCGCCGGGGTCTGCGCCCCGGTCCAGGAGCCGGGCCGCTTCCACGACGATCCTCGTTGTGTTCAGCACGCTGCCGCTGATTTCAACGGGAATGTCGAACGACGGCTCGGCGCAGGCAGCCTCGAGCTTCATGGCAGGCTCGCCGTCATAGGTCCGCCGGCCGCAGATTCCAAGGAGCGCGGCCAGGGCGTCCAGCACTCTTCCGCAGGACGTGGTGCGCACAACGTTCAGGTCTGCTTCGAGCTGTCGCAAGACCACGTTGATTTCGCTTTCCCCGTGCCTGAAGAGATGTTTTACCCGCAGCAAAACATCCCGGGCACCCGTGCCCATGGCGTCGAACAGGATTCCGGCCAGCATCCGGGCCGGGAAGATCGTGGCAGCGTCGCCGCCGGGCATTCTCTGCTCCTTCAAATGCCCGGTGCGGCGCAGGCCGCCGTTCCCTGCCGTGATGATCTCGCCGCCCCATATTTTTCCGTCCTCGCCATAGCCGATGCCGTCAACCGCGATGCATACCATGTCCCGAACCCCATGCTCGCCCATGAGCGAGGCAGCGTGGGCCATGTGGTGCTGGATGGAGCGGACAGGGAGGGAGAGGCTGCATGACAGCTTTTTCGCATACGCTCTTATGTCAAAAGCCGGGTTCATGTCGACGCCGACGGCGTCGATATCCGAAAAGCTCGTGCCCGTCATGTCCAGCAGCGTCCGGACCGCCCTGTCCATGCAGGCCAGGGTTTCCAGGTTCGACGTGTCGCCCACGTACTGCGAGATGGTCGCTTCACCCTTTCTTATCAGAGCGATGGTGTTGTTCGTCTCGCTGCCCAGGCAGAGCAGGGTCCGGCTGTTTTCAAAGGGCAGCCCGATGCGCGACGGCGCGTATCCGCGCGAGCGCCTTATGAAAAGAGGCGCGGGGCCGGCAAAGCGCATGACCGAGTCGTCGACCCTGGTGCGGACCTCGAGGTCGTGGAGAAGGAAAAAGTCGGCCACGCCTTCCAGCCGCCGCAGGATTTCATTGTTCCGGGTCAGCATGGGCTGGGCCGGGAAATTGGCCGATGTCATGACGAGAGGCTCTTTGAATTTCTCGAAGATGAGGTGATGAATTCCGGCGTGGGGCAGCATGACGCCCACGTTGGCCAGGCCGGGAGAGATCGTATCGGGAAGCCCGCCCGCTTTCTTCTCCAGGAGAACGATGGGCCGGGCGGAAGAAAGAAGCGCCTCCTGCTCGGCCGCGGAAATTACGGCAAAAGCCTTTATCGCATCCACGCCCGGCGCCATGACGGCGAAAGGTTTCTGCGGCCTGCCGAAGGCTTCGCGCAGTCGCTGCAGCGTGGGGGCGCTCCCCGCCCTGAAGGCAAGGTGAGTCCCTGTCACGCCCTTGATCGCGATGACCTTGTTTTGCGCAAGAAGCCTGACCGTCTCGGCGACCACCTGCCTCTGCGCCTCGAAAGGCAGCTCTTTTCCGCTGCCGTCATGGAGCGCATAGCGCGGCCCGCAGCGTCCGCACGTGTTGCCCTGAAAATGGAGCCGGCGGTCCCCGGGGTCTTCGTACTCCCGGCCGCAGTCTTCGCACATGGGAAACTGCGCCAGCGACGTGTTGGCCCGGTCATAGGGCAATGCGTGAATCGTGGAAAGGCGCGATCCGCAGTCAGTGCATGATGTAAAGGCATAGGAGTATCTGCGCTCGTCGCCCGGGTCAAACACTTCTTCGAGGCAGGACTCGCACATGGCGTGATCGGGTGGTATGGTGCCGGGCGCGCCGGAGCCGCCGCTTTCCATGATGCGAAAGTCGTCGAACGCGGCGCCTTGCTCGTTCCCGGGAGGCAGCTCCGTGATCGCGTCGATCCTGGCGTTTTTCACCTTGCGCTCGCTGATGGCGCGCGTGAAATCGGCAATCGCGGCTTCCTGCCCGCTGACAACGATCTCGACCCCCGCGTCGCCAAGGTTTTTGACGTACCCCTTCAGGCCGAATTGCCCGGCAAGCCTGTAGACCTGGGGCCTGAAGCCCACGCCCTGTACAATCCCTGTGACAAGCAGCTTTTTCATGGTGAGCTTATGGCATGGTGCAACTCAGGGGCAGGGGAGGCTTGTGCTGGTCCACAAGGACACCCGCGCCCTGGATGACCTGCGGGTCCAGAGGGTGGAGGCGGATATCCTGAAGCCCGATACGCTGGCAAAGGCCTTTCAGGGCGCCGGCCGATAAGAACTTCCATCGAGGTTTTGCTCCCATTGCTGACAGCATGAACGGTGCCGCGGCCTCTGTCAAGGGTGAAGCCGGGGGCGTGTGCGGGCGTTTTGTGTGGGTTGAGCGGGGCGAAGCTCCGGGAGTGGGAAGGAAAGGGGCCGGGAGGCAGCCGGCGGGCGGAGCCGCGCATGGGCGCGGCCGACCAGCAGCCGCCTTCGGCCGTGCCGGTGACGTCGTCGCCCCCGCAGAGCGCAAAGTCCTCTGCCGGGCCGACGCTGCACTCGAGGCTGCAGAATGGTGACATGGGCACTTTCGGTCCTCCGCGCTTCTCGGCGAGCGTCTACACCGTATCCTCGACGACCTGGCCGAGTGGTGAGCCCGACGCTAGTCCGGGACATACTCGAACGCCCCGGTATCGGGGGCCTCGCCGCAGTACCCGTCCGTGAAGCCGGGCAGATGAACCCCGTGGTCGACGGCGGGCGACTCGGCCGTGAGGTGGAAGTCGCACCCCTCCAGGTCGACGAACAGCGGGTCGGCCGCCTCCAGGTTGCCGCCCATCTCGGTGCCGTGGAGCGGCCCCGCCCCCTCCGGGAACAGGTTGTTGAAGACTCGCTGGTTGGTGATGCCGCCTGATCCGACCGAGGCGCTCATGGCGAACTCGCAGGCCCAGATTGTGTTGTTGACGATCTGGTGGTTGACCGCGGGCATGTTCGTGTACACCCCGGTGCCGACGTTGTAGATTACGTTGTGGTGGACCACGAAGTTGCTGGATCCCTCGTCGAGGTAGATCCCGGTGTGTGCGCCGTTGCGCCACCACAACGCTCCCTCCCCGGGGATGTCGTAGATCAGGTTGTGGACGATCTCCGTCCCCTCACCGTCCGTCTGGTAGGTGTAGGTCGCCCCCAGATCGAGCATCATCAGGCCGCCGTCGTGGATCTCGTTGTGCTCGATGATGCTCGCCTGCGTGGTGCGGTGCAGAAGGACGCTTCGCCCCGTCCGGTGAAGGTGGTTTCTTCGCACCGAGTGGCCCCGTCCGCCCATGGTGATGGCGGCGCAGTCGGTGCCCGACCACCCCAGGTCGTAGATGTGGCAACCTTCCACGGTGTTGCTCTCGCCGTAGAGCGAGATCCCGTCACACCAGCCATGGGCGATCTCGCTGTTCGACACCGTGTTGAACCGGCCGCCCACCGTGAGCCCGGTGCCTGGCGTGCCGAAGTGGATCGGGACCGAGCCCAGGCCGCGCCAGCCGCTCGAACCGATGACCAGGGCGCTCGGATAGTAGTTGCGGATGCCGTCGACGACGCAATGCTCGGCGCCGTCCATGTTGATGGAGCCGCCCCACACGGTCACGTCCCGCAGGTGGATGTGCTCGCGTTCCGAGAAGTCGACGGCGTAGCCCATGGTCTTGACCTCGATCCGGAGCGTGTTCGGATTCGCGCCGCCGGGCACCAGCAGGTGGAGCTGCCCGCCCGCCTGGAGCCACTCCCCCTCGACGTCCAGCAACCGGATGTCGTCGAACAGAATCGTGTGCCAGGGTTCCCCCGTCGGCGGGCCGTCCCGATCGATTATGGCGACCCACACGTTGCTGTCGGTTCGCCACCATACGGCCGTCTCCCAGTCGATGCCGGAAGGTGGATCGGACCAATCCTCGCGCTCCAGGGGCAGCAGGGAGTACCCGGTTTCGGGATCGAACGGCACGTTCGGGTATCGCGCCCACAGCATGTAACGGCGGTCCACGAAGACCTCCATGACCGTCTCGGGAACCGTTGCCCGCCAGTGCGAACCGCCCTCATTGACCCACTCCGTGACCGCCCGGCCGCCGAAGACGACCACATCCTCGTCCTCGTAGGCCATGAAGGTGATCGGGTCGTCGGCCGTCCCCGAGTTGGCCGGTCGCACGACCTCATAGTAGGTCCCCTCGCGGATCAGGCAGGCGTCGCCCGGTCCCATGATGTCGGCCGCATGCTGGATGGTCCGAAACGGCTCCTCGATCGTCCCGGGCCGGTCGTCGTTGCCGTCGGGAGCCACGTAGTAGGCGGTGCCGGTCCACGGCGAGTCCGCATCCGCATCGCCGACGTCAGCATCACCCGCCTCGAGGTCGGGCCCGTCCATGTCGATCGCGACGCCGTCCGGCTCGTCGCCTGTTTCCTCCGCCGAGTCGATGGCCACGCGGTCCGTCGCGACGTCGGACTGCACGTCCGTCGATGTGTCCGAGCCGCCGTCGTTGCTGCAGCGCACGCCAAGAGCCGCCACTAGCAGCATCGCCGGGGCCAGCAAGAGCGGCCGCGAGCGGTCGAGCGACGCGCTCCCCTCGTTCGGCGAACAGCAGCCTCTGTGCAACAGCCTTGTCCCCACTCTTTCTCCTTTTTCCATGATCCCATCGTCTCCTCGGTGCCTTCGCGCCCTTGCGCCTTTGCGCGCCATCCCCCTTCGCGTTTCCGTCCCTCTGCGCTTCCTGCTCCGGTACGGCGTCTGCATGGTCCCACCGTTCGTCGCCCGACGATAGGAACCATCATGGCGAAATCGAGCCATAGGGATAGTATGAAAGGAGAGGGGAAGAGAGTCAAGACGATGGGAACGATAGGAGCGCCCCATGGCAGCCCCATGGAACTAAGGGCGCACTCAGAAATAATTTCACAGAAATGAGGCCAATGTTCTCATATAATAATGCGACTCTTTCCGGGCGCCGAGGCGCCCGTCCAGCAAGGCGCGGGGTCCCCATCCCGACGGAGACGTAGTAGAACTACATCGAGG
>JBDRLK010000234.1:0-6644 GCA_043813155.1 Pseudomonadota bacterium
TGAAGAAGGCCCCGGCGCCGCAGCCCGTGAAAGTCGGCATGAAGAAAAGCACGCCGATTGCCGCAGGCGGGCCGTCCACATCCGACCCCACGGCCGCTGTATTGAAGAAAGACCAGGCGCCCTCCCCCGGCCCGACTGCGGCCGTGTTGAAAATTGAAGAAGCGCCCCAACCCAAGCCTCCCGTTATTATCATTGAAAAGGAGCCGGAAAAGAAGCCCGAAGAGCCGAAAGAAAAGAAGAAAAAGAGCGGGCCGGTCTACACGGGCAAGGTCGATGAGATTTCAGACGAGTACCCGGAATAATCAATTCTACGCCATGACGCAGCCAGCCATAATGTCCATCATTGTCTGCGCTGTCCTTGCGGCCGCATGCTCGAGCAAGTCCGCGCCGCCGGGCAACAGCCCGGCGGTCGAGGCAGGCGGGGATGTCACGATCTCCACAACGCTTCCGGCGAGCTTTGATGAGACGGGCGAGAAAAAGCCCGTGGAGATCACGCTTCGGAACAACATGAAGAAGGCAGGGAGCTTGGCAAAACCCTTACAAAGAAAATAGCCCTGCGCTCAAGCTACCTCGAGGGCAGGCTCGCGGAAAGCTTCAAGGACCGCGCGGAAAAACAGGAACACCAGGCCATGGTCATGGCGGCCAGGGTGACGCCCTGGCAGGGCGTGGAGGCCTGGTATCACATCACCCTTACAAAGGACGACCTGCCCCTCCTGTGGGAAAGCCTGAAAGAAGATGGGAGCTGGCTTCTCTACGACGCTTCCGACGGCCTCATGGTCATTCGCGGAATGTAGCTGCACGCCCTTGGCGTGCCCTGACTTCCGCGTCGAACACGGTCAATCACACAGCACATCATGAGGGTAGCCGTTGAAGTCCGTCGTGACCTGGCCGTTGTCGTCGTATCCCCAGCACTTGACGCCCCCGGAGTCCAGGAGGGCGCAACTCAAATTCTCGCCCGCGCCGATCGATGCCGCGCCCGAGCCGAGGCCGAAAACATTGACCGGGTTGCGGCTTGTTGACAACGTGCCGTCCCCGAGCGCGGCCATCTGGTTATAGCCCCAGCACCTGGCCCCGCCGCCGGTGGTGAGGCAGCACGTGTGGCTGTCGCCGGCCGCAATGGAATTTCCGGCGTCGGTCAGCGGGGTCACGGTCACGGGCACGGTGCTGTCGCCGCTTTCGCCGTTGCCGAGCTGGCCGGAATTATTGCGGCCCCAGCACTGGGCCTGGTGCGTGTCGAGGATGGCGCAGGAATGGTAGTCCCCCGCGGCTATGGCCACGGCGCTCGACGCCAGCCCGGTCACCGCCACGGGCACATTGCTGTTGGCCGTGGACCCGTCTCCGAGCTGGCCGTAGGCGTTCCACCCCCAGCATTTTACGCCTCCCGAAAGCGTGACAGCGCAGCTGTGAGAATTGCCGCTGGAAATTGCCGTCGCATCGGTCAAGTCCGTGGCATCCACGGGCGTTGTGCTGCCCACCGACAAGCCGTTGCCCAGCTGGCCGGTACTGTTGAGCCCCCAGCATTTCACCGTGCCCACGGCGTCCGCGTCCGGGTCGTAGATCGCGCAGGAGAAATTTGCCCCCGTACTGACGGCGATCACAGCGGATGTCAGCCCTGTCACGTCAACGGGAAAGGGCTGGCTCTCGGTCGCACCATTGCCGAGCTGGCCATGGCCCCCCGACCCCCAGCACTTCAGGCCGCCCGTGTTCATGAGCGCGCAGGTGTGGCCGCCGCCTCCCCTGACCTGCACCGCGGTGCCCACGAGCCCGCTGACGTCCACAGTGCCGATGCTGTTCAATCCCGTGCCGTCCCCGAGCTGGCCGCTTATATTGTTGCCCCAGCACTTGATCCCGCCGGCCGTTGTGACCGCGCAAGCATAGTCCATGGCAACGCCCAGGGCCGCGGCTCCCGACGTCAATCCCGGAATATCCCCGGGCCGCACGACCTTGTCGACCGTCCCATCCCCCATCATGCCGTAATCGTTCCTGCCCCAGGCCTTCACGGTCCCGTCATCCGTAATGGCAAAGGTCCCGTAATCACCGCCCCAGATGCTGTCCACACCGGTTCCCAGCCCGTACACGGTGACCGGTGTGGAGCTGTTGACCGTCCTGCCGTCGCCCATGTACCCGTTCTGGCTGTTGCCCCAGCACCGCACGCCGCCCGACACGAGAGCGCAGGTGAACTGATGGCCCGTGGCAATGGAGCTCACGCCCGACGATAACCCGGACACGAACACCGGTACGGCGCTGCCGAACATTGAGCCGTTCCCGAGCTGTCCGAACCCGCCCGAGCCCCAGCACTGCACGGCGCCCGCTTCGTTGAGCGCGCAATTATGATAGTATCCTGTTTTGACATCCGCGGCGGTTCCGGAAAGACCGGCGACGTCGACGGGCACATTGCTGTCCGTGCCGGACGCGTCGCCGAGCTGATCATTGCTGTTGAGCCCCCAGCACTTGACGCCCGCCGTGCTGCTGGCGGCGCAGGAATGCTTGAACCCCGTGTCGAGGGCCTGAAACCCGTCATCCAATCCGATCACCTGCGTGGGCACGAGCCTATTATCGTTCGTTCCATCGCCAACCTGGCCCTTGTCGTTTGTCCCCCAGCACTTCACGCCGCCCAAGCCATCATCATCAGGGTCGTCGAGCGCGCATGTCTGATATTCTCCTGCTGCAACGGCCAAGGCGTTGGAGATGCCCTCCGCGAGCACGGGCACGGAGCTGTTCGTTGTGGAATTGTTGCCGAGCTTGCCGTTGCTGTTGCTGCCCCAGCAGGCCACGGCGCCCGACTGCAGCACAACACAGGAGTGCTCCCGGCCAACGCCGAGGCCGACCGCCGGCCCGGGCAACCCCGTTACATCCACGGGAAGCGGGCTGTCCACAAGCGTGCCGTTGCCCAGCTGGCCGAAATTGTTCTGGCCCCAGCATTTCACGCCCCCGGTATCGAGAAGCGCGCAGGCGTGGTTGTTGCCGCCCGCCAGGGCCGCGACGCCGAAAAGATTGTCCGCGTCCGTTCCCACGCAGCGGCCTTCGCCGTTGCATTTGTCGTCGATCGTGCAGTACACGCCGTCGTCACAATCGACGCCTTCACAGCACGCGGGGTTCTCGCACCTGTGCGTTTCCGTGTTGCATCTCTGCCTCGTGCACGGGTTGTCGTCGTCGCAGTCCGCCTCCTGCGTTTCCGTGTGGCAGGAATACGTGCAGTCATTGTCGCAGCCGTCGCCGTTTATCTCGTTGCCGTCGTCGCATTCCTCTTCCCCTTCCGGCTCGCCGTTGCCGCAATCCGGCTCTATTTCCTCTTCCTCCACGTCTTCCACGGACGGGTCCTCTTCAACGGGATCCAGCTCAACGATATCCTCTTCCACCGGGTCCGGGGCAATATCCTCTTCCATTGGATCCTCGGCCGGGTCTTCCTCTGCAGGATCTTCCACAAGGTCCTCTTCCACCGGATCTGCGGCCGTGTCTTCCTCTGCAGGATCTTCGATTGGGTCCTCTTCCACACTATCCTCGACCGGGTCCTCGTCCGCGTCATCCCCCGGCTCCTCCTCGAGCGGGTCTTCGGCCGCGTCTTCATCCTGAACGTCCGCCGGCACGTCGTCCGGCGGGTCCGCCGCAACGTCCTCCCCTTCGAAATCCGCCCCGTCGCCCGTCTCATCGGTCGTCCCGTCTTCCGGCTCAAAGCTGTCCGGATATGGCAGAATGCGGTCGCAGCCAGGGGCCGCGGCGGCAATGGCGATCACGCATAGCCAAGCTTGGATTATTCTCATCTTGACCTCATCTCTTGCCTATCATTTTTAAAACGTCTGGGTAAACGAAAACGAGAGCCCGTCGAACCGCACGACAGGCAGGTTCGCGGTCTTCTTCTCTTTTTTCTTCTTGAAATCCGTGAAAAACACCAGAACCAGCGTGGCGGCCGCGGACGCCGCGGTCACGCCGATCATGACGTTGCTCACAAGGTTCAGCATCTTTCCCTCGTCGGCCAGGCTCTTGCGAAGATCGAGGTCATTGGAATCAGCGCCCTCGTACTCATTGTGTTTCTGCAGGGCAAGGCCGCAGACAACGGCCGTGCCCGCGAGCAGGGCGCCCGTGGCGCCGACCATTCCATAAAAGGCCGATGTTTTCACGGGTTTCTTCTTTTTCTTCTTTTTCTCCTCGGTCTTCCTTGTCACAGCTTCGATTTCCTTTTCTCCCTTGTCCTCCGCTTTCACTTCAACCTCAGCCTCCCCTCCGATCTTCAGCAGCACCAGGTCCAGCTTTGTCACCTCGCCGCCCGGAAGGTCGAGCTTCTTGACAATGGATTCATACCCTGTTTTTTCCACCTCGATCTTGTACAACCCGACGTTGACCCGGAGGGGCTTTTTAAGAGGTGTTTCACCCACGTGCTCACCGTCGATGTAGATTGCGGCGCCGTCCACATTGGCCGTAAGGTCAAGCGAGCCTATCACGCCGGCGATCTGGTCCAGCAGGTCCTCCACCTTGGTCTTATTGTCCGCGGGCACCTGGTCGCCTCCCTCTTCCAGGTAGGCTCTCAGCTCCTCATCGGCCTCCACGAAGCTGTGAAGGGCCTGGTGGCTGACGCCGATGTAGTAGCGAACTTTCCAGTTGGGCCTGAACTTGAAGCTCGTCCTGAACTCGACGAGCGCGGCCTTGAAATTGCTTTCATTGTAGAGCGTCACTCCCTGCTTGAAGTGTTTTTTCGCCTTGTCCTCGTCAGCCTCCGCCCCGGCCCGCGATGGGCTGACCAGGATTGCGGCGAAAAGCACGAGAAATACGCAAGCGAGCCGTTTTGTCATGAATCGCCTCCTCATTGCTATTGCTGAATTTACTATAGAGTACCAGAAGTGTCCTGATACGGCAAGCCGGCGCGCGCCTATTCCGGCGGGCTCTTGGAGGCCAGGACCGCCAGCCTCACGGCCTGCGCTTTGCAGTAGACCTGCCTGAAGTCTTTTTTCTCGCCGCCCACGGTCAGCAGGTCCTTTTCCACGCTGATTCCGAAGAGTCTCTCGTTCTCCTCCAGGTAGGGCAGGGTCAGGTCCCGGTCAGCCTGCGACAGGTCCGCGAACTCGCCGCCGTTGAGCTGCTCATCCACGACCTTGCGGCCAGGGTCGCGATTGAACTTTGTCGAAGGACAACAGCGGATAGCGCGGGCGAGGGAATATTTGCCTTTTACGCGCGGCCGGGCTACACTCGCTCTTCATGAGGCTCGAGGTTCAGGGCGCGGTGGTCGGGGGCCATGTCATCGCCCGCTCGCGCGACGGGGTTTTTTTCGTGAGCGGCGCCATCCCCGGGGAGATCGTCGAGGTCGAGGAGACCGGCCGCAGGAAAGGGGCAAGGTGGGCGGCCGTGCGCAGCGTGATCCGGCCGTCCGCAGACAGGGTCGCCGCCCGCTGCAGCGTCTTCGGGACTTGCGGAGGGTGCCACTTCCAGTTCATCGGGCACGCCCGCCAGGTCGCCATGAAGCAGGAAGCCCTCGTCGACTGCCTGAGGCGCATAGGCGGGATCGACATGAGTCTCGACCCGCCCCTCGCCGGAAGGGCGTGGGAATACAGGAAAAGAGCGCGGCTCAAGGTCGGACCCGGCGGGGAGATCGGGTTCTACGGCGCGCGGACGCACGAGGTGATCCGCTTCGAACAGTGCCATCTGCTGAGCCCGGAGCTGAGCGCCTTCATTGCCCGCGCCGGAGGGGCAGGCCCCGCCCTGGAAGGGGCCGAGCTCCTCGTTCAGTCCGGGGAAGACCCCCGCGTCATCGTGGCCTGCGTCAGGGGCAGGCCGGCCGACCGCCGCGCGGCCGAGGGCAGGCTGAAGGAGGCCGGGGCCTCGGGCGTCTTCTTCCCCGGCCGCCGGCCGGAGGACGCGCCCCGGACGCTGCTCAAGGCGGGCCGGATCGACTACCATGTGTCCGCGGGAACGTTCTTCCAGGCCAACTGGGAGCTCAACACCGGGCTCGTCGATCTCATCGCAGGCTGCGCCGGGAGGATCGAGCCTGACGCGGTCATCGATCTTTTCGCGGGCGCGGGCAACTTCTCGCTCGCCGCGGCGCGCGCCGCTAAAAGGGTCGTGGCCGTTGAAGAAAGTCCCATGGCCTGCCGCGACGGCGCGCGCAACGCGGCGCTTGCCGGCCTGCGCAACGTTGTCTTCGTCGAGAGCCGCGTCGGGGATTTCGATATCCCGCGCAAGGCCGGGCTGCTTATCCTCGACCCCCCGCGCGGCGGGCTTTCGGGCGGACTCGTGAAGAAAATACTCGGGGCCGCGCCGGGCGTGATCGTCTACGTGTCCTGCAATCCATCGACGTTCGCCAGGGACGCCGGCGACCTGTCCGGCCGCTACGCCCTGCGCTCCGTCAGGCTCGTCGACATGTTTCCGCAGACCTGCCACATGGAGGTGCTCGGCATCATGGAGCCGCGGGGCTAGGTCGGCCCGGAAGGGGAGGCTGCAGATAACCATGAACATCCCTTTCATTCGAGGAATGTATTTGTGCGACCTTTTCGCGCCTATTCCGGCGGGCTCTTAGGGCGCACTCAGAAATAATTTCACAGAAATGAGGCCAATGTTCTCATATAATAATGCGACTCTTTCCGGGCGCCGAGGCGCCCGTCCAGCAAGGCGCGGGGTCCCCATCCCGACGGAGACGTAGTAGAACTACATCGAGG
>JBDRLK010000235.1:0-6747 GCA_043813155.1 Pseudomonadota bacterium
CTTGTTGGGGCAGTGATCGAGGCCCAGCTGGTGGCCGAACTCGTGGGCTGCCAGGTCGCGCAGCCGCTGCAGGTATTTTGCCTTGCGCTCCTTGGGTGTGAGCTTGCCGAGTTTTTTCTTGATCCTGTAGGTGGAGATGACGGCGGCCGGCCCGTCCAGGTCGGCCAGGCCGCAGATGCCCCAGTCTTTGTGCGGCGGTTTTGTCGTCGAGATATCCTCGACCGTGATGGCCATGATCTTGTCGGCCCACACGGGCATGCGGGGCGTGATCCAGGCCAGGATTTTCTCGGCCCTCCAGCGTTTTCTCGGCTTGTACCAGGCGATTTGCGGCAGCTCCGCCTTCTTGTCCAAAACGACCTTCCAGCCGTACACGTCCTTGATCGCGGCCGAGGCCGTTGCAATGGACTGGTCCGGCACGTCGCCCAGCGGCTTGAGCGCCAGCGTGCCGCCGAACTCCTCGTCGTCCGCTTCCTTGAATGCCGCAGGGCTTTGCTCCGCGGGCGCGGGCGCGCCGTGCGAGGTGGAACAGGAAAGCAGCGCAACGGCCCAAATCAGGGTTATTGGCTTTGAAAAGCTGTTCATAAAGGTTTTAGACGTATAATCTGTAGATTAGTTGCACCCGGGGTTATTGGCAAGTTGAAAAAAACTTGAACGCAACTATTATACACGTTTGGTGGGTAGGGGCGGCTTCAGCCGCCCGAGTTTCTCTCCCCGATGGGGGTAGGGGCGGCTTCAGCCGCCCGTGTTACGGGAGCCTGAAGGATCCCCTGCCCGCTCCGGTAGAAAAAAGAAAAGCTGTCAGTATGAAATTCATTGACGAAGTTGTCATCGAGGTCAAAGCAGGAAGGGGCGGGAACGGCTGCGTCGCGTTCCGCAGGGAGAAGTTCAGGCCCCTGGGCGGGCCGAGCGGCGGGAACGGGGGCCGGGGAGGGGACATCATCCTCGTGGGCAACGAGGGCCTCTCCACGCTCATCGAGCTGAAATACTCGCCCAAGTGGAGGGCGAGAAAAGGGGAGCACGGCAAGGGCAAGGACATGTACGGCAAAAACGCGGCGGCGACGAAAATCCTTGTTCCCGTGGGCACGATCGTCAAGGACATGGACACGGGGGAGGCGCTTGCGGATATCAGGGAGCACGGCCAGGCGTTTATCGCGGCCCGCGGCGGAAAGGGCGGCCGCGGGAACCTGAGCTTCAAGAACGCGCGGTGCACGGCGCCGGACTGGGCCGAGGAGGGAGAAGAGGGGGAGCAGAAACAACTTGTTCTCGAGCTCCACCTCATTGCCGACGTGGGGCTCGCGGGCTTTCCGAACGTGGGCAAATCCACGCTCATAAGGAAGGTGTCCGCGGCGAAACCAAAGGTCGCCGATTACCCTTTTACCACGCTCACGCCCAACCTGGGCGTGGTCCGGCTCGACGAGAACCGCTCCTTCGTGGTGGCGGACATCCCGGGCATCATCGAGGGCGCGGCAGGGGGAGCCGGGCTGGGCCTGAGGTTCCTGCGGCACATCGAGAGGACAAAGGTTCTGTGCCACATGGTGACGCTCGACGCTTACGCCGGCAGGGAGCCTGAAAAGGATTACGACGCCCTGAACAGGGAGCTTGGCAGCTACTCGGAAAAGCTGGCCGCACGGACGCAGATCGTGGTGCTGAACAAGGTCGATCTGCAGGACGTCAAAGGCAGCCTGGGCCGCCTGAAGAAGAAGTTCGAGGCCAAAGGCATCGAGCTGCACGCCGTCTCGGCGCTGACGGGGCAGGGCATGGACGCGCTCATGGAGCTCATGTGGAAGGAGCTGCGCAGGGCCGCTGAAGCCGGGCAGGAGGGACAGGAGGAGCAGGAGAAACGGCTGTACAAAGAGGATGATGTACGATAAAAAAGAGCATGGGAGGTCAACATGAACGCAATATCCAGGATCGCGCAGTGCGCGACAGCGATCGTTTTTCTTTTTTTCGTCGCCACGGGCTGCTCGAGCGACGTTGGCGAAAACAACGGTGACGGCTGGGGGCGACGGGACGATCGACGTCGGGCCGGACACGGCCGAGGTCGACACTGTTACGGACATTCCCGACGGGGCCGACGACGTTGAGCCCGACCCGGCGCCCGACACGTCGGACATGCCGCCGGATCCGGCCGGGGACGGCCCGGCGGAGGAAGAGCCGGAGGACCCGTGCGCGGACCCCTGCGACGACGGGCTGGAATGCACGGACGATTCCTGCGATCCGGACACGGGCTGCGTGTTCACGCCCGTGGACGAGCGCTGCGCCGATGCCGTCGGCTGCACGGTCGATGCCTGTGTGCCCGGGATGGGATGCGTGTTCACGCCCGTCCACGACCTGTGCGAAGACGGCGAAATATGCGACCTGGACTGCAGCGGGTGCGTGATCGACGTGACGCCTCCGGGAAAGTTCCTGGCCCACTCGAGCTCGACACTCTACCTCGTGGACCCTGCCCTTTTTACCTCCACCAACCTGGGGTCGATCGGCTCCAGCGTCACGGACCTTGCCGTTACGCAGGGCAGGCAGATTTACTCCATCTCGTTTACAAACCTCTATTCCATCGACGCGTGCACGCGGGAGAGCACGCTGGTCGGGTCGCTGGGACCCACGTCCATGAACGCGCTGGTGGCCGCGCCCGACGGCATGCTCTTCGGCGCGGACAACAACGGCGACGTGTGGAGAATCGATCCCGGGACCGCGGCAAGCACGCTCATCGGCAATTACGGGGCGGGCCTGTCGTCGAGCGGCGACATTGCCTGGGGGCCGGACGGCCAGCTCTACGGGGCGGCCAATGACGCGGCTTCGCCGGAGGATGTGCTGGTCACCGTGAATCCCGTGACAGGGGCGGCGTTCGTCGTGGGGAACATGGGATTCGTCGATGTGTACGGCCTGGCCGTGCTCGACGAGATTCTCTACGGCGTTACCGACGGGCAGCTGCTCATCATCCTGGACATGGGAACAGGCGCCGGGACCGAGGTGGGCTCGATAGGCGCCAGCTACTGGGGCGCCGCCAGCCCGCCGCCCATGGGGTCGTGAAGCAAACGCATGTGTCGAAATCGTGGGTAGGGGAGCCTTCAGGCTCCCAATCCTTATTCACGGGAGGCTGAAGCCTCCCCTGCCCATCGGGGGAAAACGGGAGGCTGAAGCCTCCCCTGCCCGGAGCAGTGCGGATCATTTCACCAGGGCGAGGATGCGTTTCAGAAAATACATGGGAGGGTTGAGACCCGCGCTCGAGGCGAGCAGCGCCTGGGCCTCCTTCTTTTCTTTCCGATCGAGAAGGTATTCCGCATGCCAGAGCCTGGTGAGGTAATCGGCGGGATTGACGTTCTCAGCCCGCTCGAACCAGTGCCCTGCCCTTTCCTTGTTGCCGATGAGCATGAAAAACCTGGCCCTCAGTGAAGCCGCGAGCGCGCATGACGGGTCGTGCTTTTCGATTTTCACGATCAGGTCGAGAAGCCCGGTCTGGTTGGCCTTGATGATTTTTTCGCCCACAAGGATGGCCTTGACGATTCTCGCGCTGTTCTTCAAGCTGTCCGAAGCGCCGGAGGCCAGGAGCCCGTCGATGTGTTGCGCCAGCCACTCCCCGTCGCTTTCCGCGCCCGAGAGAAAACCGCTCCAGTGAACGAGCAGCGGCCAGGCGCTCGACTCCGGGAGCGCGGGCCCGGCCTGCGGGCCGGGGTCGTTCAGGCTCCCCCCGGCAAGGGCCGACGCGAGCGCGTGCATGACATCGAACTTCTCCACGGCAAGCGGGGCCGACGGGTCGTGAAAGACGATCGCCGCCGCATCATCGCCCATTCCCGACGAGAGCAGCAGCAGGGCGACGCCGGAGAGCGCCTCGGCCCTCCAGGGAAGCTCGTCGTCGTCGAACGCGTCGAGCTGTGCTTTCGCCTCGCCCGGCTTCATGGCGTCGGCCAGCGCGACGGCCCTGATGACCTTGGCGGATCGCGACTTGCCGGCGTCAAAGGTATCTTCAGGAATGGCCTCGAGGGTGTCCAACGCCTCCTGCCAGGCGCCCGTGGCATAGAGCAGCTGGGCTTTCAGAAACAGGTCCTCGTCCTTGAGCCGCCCCGCGGCGAGCCTGGCCTCTTTCGTCCTGCCGAGCTTTTTCAGGGTCATGACCATGGCTTCGATGGCGGCCGTGTCGCCCGGGACAAGGCCCAGGTAGGTCTCGAGCAGGAGCAGCGCAAAATCATCACTGCCCGCCTCGAGCATGCTTATTCCCTGCTTCTTCAGCAGCTCCCAGCGGTCGGCCGTCTGGTCGAGAGTCGTCATCTTCACGACCTGCAGCGTTCTTTCCTTCGATGTCGCGATCATGCCCAGCGAGAAGGCGAGCTGTGCCGACAGGCCGTAGCCTTCGGCCTCGTCCGGGACCGCGGCCGTGAGCTGCTCCGCCGCGTCAAAGGCCGCCGCGAGATCGCCCGCGTTTTTATGCAGCCCGATGAGGCAAAGGTAGTTTTCCGCGCTCTCGGGCGCCGACGCGATGGCGGCCTTGTAGTAGTGCTGCGCCTCGGCGACGTTTCCCCTCTCCTCGTGGATACGGGCGTACAGGTTGAGCGCGAATTCGTATTGCGGATCTTTTGTGAGGACCTTTTTGACCAGCTCCTCCGCTTTCCCGTCATTGCCGTCCGCGTGATGGGCGCGCGCCAGCGACGAGACGAGGAACGGGTTGCCGCTGTCCATGGACAGGGCGGAGGCGTAGGCGTCGATGGCGCTCTTCGCGTCGCCCCGGATGAGCGCGATCTCGCCCTCCAGGAATTTCGCGGCCGAGCCCGGCATCAGGACCCCGTCCGTGGACTTCTGGATCAGCCCGGGCTTCCCGGGGCGGCTCGCCATCAAGCCGCCGGGGCCGCAGGCCCACATGAGAAGAATCAGTGCCGCAGGAAAAACTGATTTATGTTTACAGTATAAGCTCACCGCGCATCACGAAAAAGACAGACGGCCGATTGATGGAGGCCGGCAGCTGTGATATATACCATACTTCAGCAGTTAAGCAAACCGTGCAGTGCGGGGCTTTGGCCCCGCCCGGAGCTTGCAGGTGCGGCCCTGAAGGGCCGCACCTGCATTGCTGCACCATGCTCGAAAAACCATGAGCGGCGCAATAGAAATTACCGTTCCAGGCTCCAAGAGCCTGACCCAGCGGGCCCTCATCCAGGCCGCGCTGGCACGGGGCCGCAGCGTGATCATCAATCCCTGCCTCTGCGACGACGCGTTTCTTCTCAGGGACGCGCTGCTGCGCATGGACGTGGAGATCAGGCAGAAACCCGGCAAATGGGAGGTGATCTCCAGCGGCCGGCTCAGGCCGCCGCAACGGGAGATCGGGCTCGGCAACGCGGGAACGGCCGTCCGGTTTCTCGCCTCCCTGTCGGCGCTCGTGGACGGAACGCTTGTCCTGGACGGCAACGAGGCCATGCGGCAGCGGCCCCAGGCCGAGCTCCTGGACATGCTGCGCACTCTCGGCGTCCGGGTTGAATGTCTCCAGGCCGACGAGCATCTGCCGGTGGTGCTGACGGGGCCGGCGGACATGGTGACCGGTCCCGTTATCCTGACGGCCGACCATTCGAGCCAGCACGTCAGCGGCCTGCTCATGGTCGCCCCCCTGCTCGCGAGCGGCGGGGGGTTGCGCGTGGAGGTCTCGGGCAAAGCCGTTTCCCTGCCCTACATCAACATGACCCTGTCCATCATGAACTTCTTCGGGGTGTCCGTTGAGCGGGACGGGGGGCTGAAGTTCTCGATCCCGCGGCAGGCCTACGCACCCGCTGTTTTTGAAATCGAGGGGGATGCCTCCAGCGCAGCCATGATTCTTGCCGCCGGGAAGCTGGCCGGCAAAAAGGTCGTCATAAAGAATTTTCCAACGAGCGACCTGCAGGGCGACGCGGTTTTCCCGGGTGTGCTCGAGAAGCTGTCCGGGCCCGGCGAAGTGGCGATCAACATGACGGGCACGCCCGACATCGTGCCGCCCGCCGTCGCCCTCGCCCTTTTCCGCGACTCGCTCACCGTGCTGAGCGGCATAGCGCACCTGAAGGGCAAGGAATCGAACCGCATCGGCGTGCTCATCAGCGAGCTTGCGAAAATCGGCGGTTTTCTCCAGGAGGACGGGGACAGCCTGCTCGTTTTCCCCTCGCAGGTCGAGGGCGAAGCGGAGCTCGACCCCCACGGCGACCATCGCATGGCCATGACCTTCGGGCTCGTGGGGCTGCGCTGCGCGGGCGTGCGCGTCAAGGACCCCGGCTGCGTGAGCAAATCCTACGCCAACTTTTTCGACGTGCTCGGGAAATTCAGGTGAGGCTCGTGCTCGGAAGACAGCGAAGATGAACCTCGTCCTTATCGGGCAGCGCGGATGCGGAAAAACGACCCTGGGGCGGATGACGGCGGCGGGACTCGGGGTGGACTTCGCGGACACGGACGAGATGATCGAGGAAAGGGAAGGAAAAGACATTGCCTCGATCTTCGAGGAGCATGGAGAAGAAGCTTTCCGCAGCATGGAGACGGCCGTGCTGGCGTCGCTGGCCGGCAGGTCGCAGAGCATCGTCGCCGTGGGCGGCGGGGCTCCCTGCAGCGGGAAAAACCGCGCGCTCATCTCCTCTCTCGGCAAGGTCGTCTGGCTCAAGGCGTCATCGCAGGCCGTCGTGGAGAGGCTGCGGCATGACCCGCGGCCCCCTCTCACGTCCCTGCCCCTGGAGCAGGAAGTCGAGGCGCTCATGCGAGGCAGGCGGGAGCATTACGCCCTGGCGGCGGATTTTTCCGTGGAAACGG
>JBDRLK010000236.1:0-16305 GCA_043813155.1 Pseudomonadota bacterium
GGGAGAGATGTCGTCCGGCGGTATATCGTCGGGAGAGATGTCGTCCGGCGGTATATCGTCGGGAGAGATGTCGTCCGGCGGAATGTCGTCGGGAGGGATGTCGTCGGGAGGGATGTCATCGGGCGCGATGTCGTCGGGCGGAATATCATCGGGAGCAATATCATCCAATGGAATATCGTCCGGCGGCACGTCCATCAGCATATCATCCCCAACAGGGTCCCCGGCGGGGTCTTCCGTTGGGTCCCCTGTTGGATCTTCCGTCGGGTCCTCACCAGGGTCCTGCGTCCGATCTTCCGTGGGGTCCTCCTCCGTGTCCACGGCCGAATCGCCCACCGTATCTTCAGCGTCGGTTTCCCCGTCGTCATCGTACTTATCGAGCGAGCCGCCGCAATGAACCAGAAGCAGCGCAAAGATAAGACCAACCCATCTGGGAATCATTGGGATACCTCCTTTTTGACATCTGTTGCCAGAGGTTCGACAACATTCATAATGTTGTACTGCAATCACCAGTATGTCAATGCTATTTGAACGTGAATCCCTGGGGGAGGACGTCCTCAGCAGTGCCTTCAGGAACCCAGGAGAGGTCTGTAATGGTGTAGGTGGGATTGACCGTCCTGAAAATGGGGATAACGCGCATGCCTATTTCAGGCTTCCCTACGGACAGGTAGCTCATCAGAATTGTGGAAACATCTTTGAATTCCACGTTGATGAACTTGATGGGCTTGTCCAGGGTGTTAAAGGCCCCGGATCTCTCGCACACCATGAACGTATGGATCGTGGCGCTTTCCCTGCAAAGATCGGTCAGGTCCAATACCGTGCACCTGGCAAGGCAGTCGGGGCAGTGTATCCGGAAAGGAACGTAAAGGGTTCCTTTGAATTCACAGCCGGGGTTGTCGCACCTCGTGCCATGAATTTTTCCCTTTCCAAGGTTTTCGAAAAAAACCGCCTCCCCGCCATAGGTATGGATGAAGGTCATGTCCCTGGGGTTTGTGACCCCCACGAGCTTCCATCCTTCACCGGGATCTGCATTTCTAATAGGCGTATTAGGTGTGATGTGATGAAACTCCCCTTTGATCCTGTATTTGCCTTTTTTTACCAGTACTGATCCAAAAATACTCATGTTTTTCCTCCTGTTATCAGGCCCCTTCTTTTATTAGCAGATGGTCGGGATCCATAAGAATGGTTGTCGTCACATGAGATCCCACGCCTGCATGACTGATTGCCATGGCTCGCTTGGCGCCGGCTACCTGCAAATCCGTCCAGTCGTCCGGCTTTTTTCTGCCGAATTTGTCCCAGAGCTTTGGATCTCCATGAAATTCCGCCCAGCGGTTCCAAATGTGAGAAGCTATCTCCAACGTCTGCATGATTCCCGTGGCTCCCACAGCATGCATGCAGCCGATCAGGCCTCCCGAGAGGTTGGACGGCAGCCTGCCGGGCTCTCCCGTGTGGGGGTTTGTATGATAGCAATCCCCTGATTCCACAAAATCCCTTCCATTTCCGTAGGGCCTGAGACCGATATCCTCGTAGGTCTGCATGTCACTGATGGTGAACGCGTCATGGAGCTCGACAACGTCAAAATCTTCCATGGGGTCCTTTATTCCGGCCATCCGATAGCCGTAATAAGCTGCCATCCTTGCCGCCAGGAAACCGGTAAAGCCGGGGTATCGATCTCCACCCGGGAAACGCTCTCCCAGGTCCGCGTACTGGTCCGCGGTTTCGTTGGGGAGAAGAGGGATCTCCATGTCCCGCCTGCAGGCAGGTCTCAGGGTATGGGAGCCGGCGGCAACCCAAATTCTCAATGGTTTATTCTTGGTGCCCTTGGTCAGCTCCACGGCGGTTTTTTCATCACACAGGATTGCGCAGGCCGCGCCAACGCTCATGAGGCAGCAGTCCAGGGCGCGCAGCGGATAGGCCACCACGGGGGAGTTGAGCACATCGTCCACCGTGATTTTCATGGGCGCTTGGGCATAAGGGTTGAAGCGGGCATAGCCGTGGTGCTTGACTGAAATCTCCGCCATGGTCCGGCGGAAGGAGTCTTCCTCCTTGCCGAAGACCTGCCAGTATTTCTGGGCCATGACCGCATAGTATCCCGTGTAGATATGACCGAGCGGTGTCTCCCAGTCCTTGTCAGCCGCACATGAAATGAGATGATTCCCTTCGTCCGTCGGCACCTCATCCATGCGCTCCCAGCCCATGGCCAGAACGCAATCGGAATACCCGGAAGCCACGGCTTTTAAAGCTTCCCACAACGTGGAGCCCCCGGTTGCCCCCCCGGTTTTTATGCCGACATTGCCGAGGGGATCGAGGCCAAGGCGGTCGTGAATCACTGCCTCGCCGAGAAGCTGGTCGCCGAAGTGATCCGCAAAGTGTCCGTAATAGGCTGAATGAATGTAGCTTTTCAGCTCGGCAGGAGTCTTGTCAATGAGCTCCGCGGCCATGGTCAGGGCATCTACGGCCAACTCCTCGGTTCTCTTCTCGGGAATGGCGCGATCAAATTTTGACTGGCCGGCTGTTACAAGATAAACCGGTCGCAATAGTTTTGGAATTTTCAATTGTCTTTCGCTGAATTTAATCACACGCGCACTCCTTTCTTTGACAGAGTTTTTCAACTCACGTTATTAAATTCCAAAACAATTTTCAACACTAAATTGTAAAATTCGTGCATTACCCCCGAAATCGGCTTTTTATGTGTTTTAGATGGTTCAAGCGGCTTGAATACTTGAATATGAGAAAAGTTGAAAGTATAGTTATAAGTTATACCAATTCATCAAGGGGTAATGCCATGAAATCAAACATTCTTGCAATGCTCCCATACTATTTGCCGGCCTTCATGCTTGTCGGTGCAGGGTGCGGGGGCGGAAAGAGCACGACGGGGGACGGTCAGGAGGATGATGCCGGGGAGCTCGAAGACGGGCGGGACGGCGGTGATGTCGTGGAGGATGTCGATCCGCCGGACGGCGAGGACGGCGTTGATGCCGTTGACGGCGCGGACGGCGGAGACGTTGCGGATGCATCTGACGCCGTCGATGGTGCCGATGCAATGGACGCCGCGGACGCCGCTGAGGGTGAGGACACGGTTGAGGACGCCACTGAGATCACGCCCGAGTGCGAGACCGCAGATACGCGCTGCAACGATGATGGTGAAAGGGAGACGTGCTCATCTGACGGGTTCTGGGAAGCGGACCCGTGCGGGGGCGAGGATGTTTGCGTTGGAGAAGGGGAATGCCAGACCGTCATCTGCGAGCCGGGCGAGTGGCGGTGCGAACCCGGGGACGCGCACTTGAGGCAGCAGTGCAATGAAACCGGGACGGCCTGGGAGGACCCCGCGGCCTGCCCGGACGGCGAGAACTGCGACGACGGAGAATGCCTGGAGATCATCTGCGAGCCGGGCGAGTGGCGGTGCGACCCCGGCGACGCGCACTTGAGGCAGCAGTGCGATGAAACCGGGACGGCCTGGGGGGACCCTGTGGACTGTCCGGACGGCGAGAACTGCGACGGCGATGAATGCCTGGAGATCATCTGCGAGCCGGGGGCAGCCGAATGCCTCGACCCCGATACCCTGCGCATCTGTTACGAAACCGGAACACGGTACACCGAGCTGCCCTGCGGCGAAGGCTTCATCTGCATTACGGATACCTGCGTGGAGCAGATATGCGAGGCCGGCAAGATTCAGTGCTCGGGACCGACGGCGTTGGAGGAGTGCAGTGAGACAGGGACGGAGTGGGTGCCGGCAGGAAGCTGCAACACGGACATGGACGAGATATGCTACGAGGGCGACTGCCTGACCCTGTGCCAGCAGGCCGATCGCGCCGACACGAGCGTGGGCTGCGTCTTCTACGGCGTTGACATGGACCAGTACGACTCGGTTGCAGCTGAAAGCGGGCCTTTTGCCATTGTCGTGGCCAACACGCACGAGTCGATCACGGCTTCCGTGACGCTCGAGGACAGGAGGGGAGGGGGAGGAACGTGGCGGACGAGGGGAACCAGCAACATCGCCCCCGAAAGCCTTTTCGTGTTCAGCCCCGAGCCGGACCAGCACGTCGAGCAGACGGACAAGCTGGCGGGCTACGGCTACAGGGTAACGAGCACCATTCCCATCATAGCCTACCAGTTCAACCCCTATGATACGGCAACGAGCTACACGAGCGACGCCTCCATGCTGCTTCCCAGGGGCTCTCTCGGTACTCATTACCGCGTGGCGGCCTGGCACAAGTATCCGGGATCGTCGTTCCACCTCTATGCCTACCTGACCGTGGCGGGAACTCAGGACGGGACATCCGTGACAATCACGGTGCCGGCGGACACCATCGCGGAGGCGGGCGGCGGCATTCCCGCCATCAGCGCCGGTGATTCCTACACCACCACGGTCAACGAGGGTGATGTGCTCCAGATAGCGGGCCCGGTCGACACCGGGGATTTGACCGGGGCGCTCGTGGAGGCCACGGCGCCGGTGGCTGTTTTCGGCGGAAGCGAATGCGCCGACGTGCCCTATGACTGCGATTTCTGCCGGGACTGGGAGGGCGACCTCGCCCCCCGCTGCCAGTTCTGCGACCACATTGAAGAGCAGATGTACCCCGTCACGGCGTGGGGCCGCCGGTACATCGCGGCCCGCGTTCCCGTGCGATCGAACGCAGGCGTGGAAGGAACCTATTGGAAGATTATCGCGGCCGAGGACGACACGACCGTAAGCATCACCTATGCCGGGGGAACGGAGCTGAGGACGTCGGCCGGGGATCCGCCCTTCTCGCTCGATGCCGGGGGTATCCTGGATTTCGAGCTTGCCGGGACTGCGGACACGCCCGGAGACGCTTTCATAGACTCGGACAAGCCGGTTCTCGCGGTGCAGTACATCGAAGGCCAGACGTGCACGGACCTGGGCGCGGGGGACGGCGGAGACCCTGCAATGATCCTGACCGTGCCCATGGAGCAGTATCTTCGTGAGTACATCTTCACCGTGCCCTCAACGTATGCCGACAACTACATTGTGATCGTCAAGCCGGTGGAGGCTGCCGTCCTGCTCGACGGCGCGGCGGTCAGCGGCACATCCTATCCCGTAACGACCGGCTGGGAAATCTTCAGGCCGAGCGTCGATGCGGGCGTCCACCGCATAACCGGGACGCAGGAATTCGGGATCATCGGCGTGGGCTACAGCCCGTACGTCAGCTACGGCTACGTGGGCGGCTTGTCTCTTAGAGCAATAAATCCATTTTAACCGGAAACCGGGAATTGGAATTTTCCTCGCGCGGTAGGCCCGTCGTGCGGCCCTTCAGGGCCGCCGCGGCGGGGCTAAAGCCCCGCACTACGAGCGATGCTGTACTAAGCACGGGAACCTGTATGGTTTGAAATGGAGGGAAAGTGGAGTATAATTATTGCTCGAAAACATTAAATCGAAGGGGATACTTATGAATACACTGAAATGTTTCCTGTTCATTGGATTGGCGCTTGTTTTTTCGCTGGCAGGCTGCGGCGGAAGCAGCAGCACGACCGGCGACGGGGATGACGACGATGCTGACGGGCTGGCGGACGGCCGGGACGGGGGAGACGGCATTGTGGACATGGAGCCGGCGGACGGAGAGGATGGCGTGGATATTGCGGATGGCGCAGACGGTGTTGACGCGCCGGACGGAACGGACGCCCCGGACGCGCCGGATGGTGAAGATGCGATCGCGGACGGCACGGAGATTCCGCCGGACTGCACGGCCGGCGACTATCGCTGCAACGAGGATGGAGAAAGGCAGATTTGCTCGGATGACGGGGAATGGGTGCAGAACCCGTGCCCGGAAGACACGGCGTGCGATGGCGGGGAGTGCCTGGATTTGATCTGCGACCCCGGCCACGAGGAGTGCTGCAGCACTTATCTTCTCTGCATCTGCAACGACCTCGGGACCGAGGTGCTCGAGCACCCGTGCGGCGAGGACTTTATCTGCCTCGTCGACACATGCGTCCCGGTCATCTGTGAGCCCGGGGAGCTGCGCTGCTCGGGGCCGACGGCCATCGAGCAGTGCAACGAGCATGGAACCGAATGGTTATCCTACGGCGCCTGCAACGCCGACATGGACGAGATATGCTACGAGGGGGGCTGCCTGACGCTCTGCGATCAGGCCGCCCGCGCCGACACGAGCAGGGGCTGCGTTTTTTACGGCGTCGACATGGACCAGGCCGACGAGAGCAGCGCCGACAATTCCCAGTACGCAATCGTCGTAGCCAATACGCACGATTCATTGACTGCTTCCGTCACCATAGAGGACAGGCGGGGAGAGGGCGGCGCATGGCGTGAGCGGGGATCGGAGACCGTTGATGCCGACAGCTTGTACACGTTCATGCTTTCGCCCGACCAGCATGTTGAGAATACGGGCTTGCTGGCCGGCCACGCCTACAGGATAACGAGCGACATCCCCATCATCGCCTACCAGTTCAATCCCATCACCAGCTCCGGGTTCACGGCCGACGCTTCGCTTCTTCTCCCCCGGGCCTCGCTGGGCACGCATTACCGCGCGGCGGCCTGGACCAAGTACCCGTCGCTGGCTTACTATTCAAACGTGGTCGTCGTGGGAACGCAGGACGGCACGACCGTGACGGTCACGGTTCCCGTGGACACGGTGGGGGAAACGGACGGTATTCCGGCCATCAGCGCCGGCGGCTCCTACGAGACGACCGTGAACGAGGGCGACGTGCTCCAGATCGCGGGCCCGGTCGCGAGCGGCGACATGACGGGCGCGTACGTCGAGGCCTCGTCACGCGTGGCTGTTTTCGGCGGAAGCGAGTGCGCGGACGTGCCGCAGGGCTGCGACTTCTGCATGAACTCGGCTGGAGTAGAAACCTCCACCTGTCACTGGTGCGATCACATAGAGGAGCAGATGTACCCTGTCACGGCCTGGGGCAGGCAGGTCATAGCGGCGAGGGCTCCCGTCCGCTCGACGGGAGGCGTGGAGGGTACGTACTGGAAAGTCATCGCCGCTGAAGACGACACGACGGTAAGCATTACCTTTGCCGAGGGGACCGAGCTGAGGACCTCGGCCGGGGATTCGCCATTCTCGCTCGACGCAGGGGGCATCCTGCGCTTCGAGCTTGCCGGAACCGCGGATGCTCCCGGCGACGCGTTTATCGACGCGGACAAGCCGATTCTCGCTGTGCAGTACATCGAGGGCCAGCAGTGCACGGACCGGGGCGCGGCGGACGGAGGGGACCCGGCCATGATCCTGACCGTGCCCATGGAGCAGTACCTGAACGAGTACATCTTCCAGGTACCGGGCACGTATGGCGACAACTACCTGGTCGTCATCAAGCCGGAAACCGCGGAAGTCCTGCTGGACGGGGAGGCGATAAGCGGGACATCCTATTCCGTCACCGACGGGTGGGAGATTTACCGGCTGCCGATTCCGGTGGCCGAAGACAATGTCCACCACATTTCAGGCACGCAGAATTTCGGGATCATCGGCGTGGGCTACAGCCCCTATGTCAGCTACGGGTATGTCGGAGGCTTGTCTCTTCGCGCCATAAACCCCTTTTAAGTCCAGAAGCCGGAAGCCGGGGAGCAATTGCATGGAAGAGCTGGAGCTTTTCAGAAAGACCACTGTCCTGAGCATGGAGCAGGCAACGACACTGCCCTTTCTGACCTACAGGCTCGCGGCGGACGGAATGAACGTGATCAGGATCGAGCATCCGCGCCGGCCGGACCCCAACCGTTTCGTGGGCGAGGACGTTCTCGGGGAGGAAGCGATCAACGCGTATTTTCTGCCGCTCAACCTGGGCAAGAAAGCCATAACCCTGGACCTGTCAAGCGACGAGGGCAAAACAATTCTGAAAGACCTGGTGCGCAAGCTCGACGTGGACATCTTCGCCACCAATATGCTTCAGAAAAGCTGCGAAAAGATGGGAGTCGATTATGAATCGCTCGGCAGCGTGAAAAAAAACCTCATCTGGATCGGGATCACGGGTTTCGGCCCGGAAGCGGCCGAAGCGGCCTACGACCCCGTGCTCCAGGCGCGGGCCGGCTTCATGGATCTGAACGGGGAGCCCGACAGGGACCCCATGGTGTTCGGCCTTCCCGTCGTGGACCTCATTGCGGGCGAGCATGCCTACGCGGAGACCCTGAAAGCTCTTTTCAGGAGGGAGGGAACGGGCAAGGGCTCGAGGGTGGATATCTCCATGTTCCAGAGCGCCGCGTCCTGGCTCGTCAGCGTTCTAACGCTGGCCATGAACCTTGGCTACGACGTCACGCGCAAGGGCAACACGCACCGCTTTTTCGCCCCTGTCTCGGTGTTCGAGACAAGGGACGGCTACGTCTACATTGCCGTGGGCAACGACAGGCAGTGGGAAGCCATGACCGGGCTGCCCGGCTTCGAGTCCCTGGCCGGGGAGCGGTACGCGAAAAACTCCGGCCGCATTGCCGACGTGGCAAACCTGAACGGTCGGATAAGGGATATCACGAGGACGAGGAGATCTGCGGAGCTGATCGAGCTTTTCGGCGGAATCCGCGTTCCCATCGCCAGGGTGAACACGGTGCGGGACGTTGCCGCCGATCCCTACCTTGCCGGCAGCATGATCAGAACGAAAGACCCGAAAACCGGAATGGAGCTCATGCTGCCCCCGCTTCCGGTCATCAGCTCCCACCTGAGGTCCATCGACCTGCACATGAGCTTTCCGCCCAGGGTCGGCGAGCACAACGAGGAAATCTACGGTGACGTCCTCGGTTACGATGGAGCGAAGCTGGACGAGCTGAAAAACCGGGGTGTTATCTGAAAAACTTGACATTGCGCAAAAGTGAAATATTAAAAAAATTTTTAGAAAAGGAGAAACGAAATGAGAGCCATGATGATTGCCCTCTGCCTGGTCTTTGCCGCCGCCTGCGGCGACGATGCCGCGTCCGTCAACCCCATGTCGGGAATGTGGATTTTTGTGGGAGGCGATATTTTTAACGACTCGTGCAATTACACAGACTCCCCGGTGGACCCTGATGGTGAGTTTTCGGTAACGAACAACGGGAACAACACGCTGACCATCGACACGGGAGGCGACGAGATGTTCCAATGCACGCTTTCGGGAGCGAATTTCAACTGTCCGGAGCGCAAGGAAGTCGACATCGAAATCCCGCTGGTGGATGCGGTTTTTCACGTAAACGTCTCAGCCGAGGGCTCGTTCCAGTCCGATACGTCGGCGTCGGGTCACGAAACGGCAAACATTACCTGCACCGGGGCCGACTGCGAGGCAGCCGCGGCCACCGCAGGCATCACGATCCCGTGCAGCTATTCGCAGTATTTCGCGGCAAATCATTCGGGGTAAACCGTTACAGCGCCATGACGGCGTCGGCGATGTTCCGGCGTATTTCGTTCATCAGGTCTTCGTCCGAATTCCAGTAGAGCCCGTCGGGGGGATCGTCGCAGCCCGCCCAGGTGCACCCCCCGAGCCTCCAGTAGGCCCGGGCGACCTGCTCGCGGGCATAATCGCCGACCCCCTCCCGCTCGGCCAGCGCGAACAGGGCCCAGTCCTGAAGGCCCGCGCGCAGCATTTTCAGGCGGTACGAGGGGATGGGGCCGTCCAGAGTCACGTCGGGAGGGGAGCCCAGCGGCGCCGCGACGCCGTCGTGATGGCCGGGATAGATGAGCACGCCGTCGCCCGTCTTGCCGAAATCAACGGCCGGGCCCCAGGGGTCGTCGCGGTTCCACCCTATCGTGGCCCAGTAAAGAAAGCCTGTCGCCCCCTCGTACCATGACCCCCACATCATGATTTCGGGCTCGGCGCCGTCGAGCGTGTTCGTTGCAAAAGTCGGGTAGGGCGGGCCCTGGGCATTGCTCTCGTAGAACCAGAGCCGGATGCCCTGGTCGAACAGGTCCTGCCACCCCTCGCGGCCGTAGACCCCGCCGTCCGTCCAGTACCATGAATCGTACTGCTTGAGCGCCACGCAGTAGATGCCCAGCGCCGGGTTCAGGATGTCGACGTTCGAGACCGAGGGCTCGGTCGTGGCCATGATGTGCGCTTTCCATCCAGGGTCCCCGTCCTGCATCCAGGACGAGTGAAGGGCGATATCCGGCAGGATGTCGTCCGGCGGTTCGTCGTAGGCATACACGACCGTCCGGTCGAACCAGCCCTTGTCCTTGTAGTGGGCGGCGTAGGCCCCGGCCATGGCCGTGTACCCGGCCTGGGAGCAGCCGCCTTCAAGCCCCCAGCTCACGCCCGGCGAGAAGGGCGTGCCGATGAGGCTGCTCGGCACGCCGTCGCTCCAGTAGGTTCCGTCCATGTAGGGGCCGACCGCCGCGTCGAACCCGCTCCAGTCCCCGGGGGGCGCGCACCCGCTGTGGGGCACGGGCACGAACTGCTGCCCGGTTTCAACACGGTGCTCGTGCACGAGCTCCTCGTAGCGCCTGACCATCTCGCGGCTCCGGTCCGACCAATCCATGTAGCAGTCATCGCCCGAGCACACGGCCATGTCGCGGTGAAAGTATATGAGGCTCGTGCTCAGCAGCCTGAAGTGCGTGGTGACCGTGCGCATGTCCGGCAGGGCGAGGTCCCAGACCTCGACCGTGATCGGCACGTCCACTTCCGCGCCCGAGCCGTCGCTGACGGTCACGGCGCCCGAGTAGGTCCCGGCAGCGGCGGAGCCGGGGATATGGACGTCGAGCCAGACCGGCTGGCAGCTGTTTGACGCCACGTCGAAAGGCCGGCCCGGCGCCGCGCCGCCATAGGGGTCGATGAGGGGGATGAGCGGGTCCGGGACACGGCCGTCCGATGCCGGAGAATTGGCCGGTACCGGGACGCTGCCGCCCATCACGTCGATGCCCTCGAAATCGATGAAGGTCTGGCGAAACAGGGTCACGCTGCCGCTCTTGAGGACGTTGCCCCCGCCGTCGACCAGGTCGGCGGCGTGAAGCTCGACGCCCCTCAGGCTTCCTTCGTCGGCGCAGACCACGATCTGGTGGGCGGCATAGGAATCCCGCGGTCCTTCCACGTGAATTTCGGTCCGGGGCCCCGGCGGTGTCGTTGGCTGGACCTTTGTTCCGGCTCCCACCGTCCAGACGACGAGGCTGCCGGGCTCGTCCGGCCCTTCGTCGGGCTCGTCGACGTCCCCGTTCCCGTCCGGCGTCCATTCGTCCGCATCACCGTCTGCCGCCGCATCGCCGTCGGTTTCATCGCTTCCGCCGCCGCAGGCGGCTGCCGCGAATGCGGCCGCAAGGATTGGAAAAAAATTGAGACAGGCGTGTCTTTTCATCATTCCTCCCGATGTGTCGATGTGCCTTGCGCCGTGATCACTATAAAAAATAGTCGCGGGAATTTCAATCGGTGAGGATTTCAGCCTCCCTTGCCAAGCACCCAGATCATGAACGGGCTTTCGTCCTGCCTGAAGTTCCCGTGCTCGTAATCCCCGTACAGGCGCTCGACCTCGAATCCCGACGATGCCGCGAGCCGTTCGAATTCGCCACGGCTGAACAGGCGGAAGCGCAGGTCACAGGACATCTCTGATTCCAGCCTGCCGCTGCTGCCGTAGATCTCGTAGACCTGCGTGCCCGATACGATCCGATCCGCCTCGTTATAGGTTTCGATGGTGCTGAAAACGAGTTTGCCCCGATTCCTGTCCAGGGGATATTCACCAAGCAGGCGGAGTTTTCCGTTGACCTGATCGAGCCTGGCCTCGGGATTGTGCAGGGTGCAGATGAAGCGGCCCGCGCCGGACAGATGGCCGTGAATCGTCTCCAGCGCCATGCGCTGCTCCTCGGCGGTCACGAGCTCGGAGAAAGAGTGAAAGGGAATGAAGATGAGATCAAACGTGCGGCCGAGGGACAGCTCGCACACGTCCGCCTCGCGGACATCTGCGTCCAGGCCTTTTGCTTTCAGTTTTTCCCGCAGGATACGGAGCATGTCGGAAGAGCTGTCCACGCAGGTCAGGCTGACGCCCGCTTCGATCAGGGGAATGGACACCCTTCCTGTCCCGGACATGAGCTCGAGAACCCGGCCGCGGCCTTTTGACTCGGAAAGGAAAAAACCGATGTCCAGGGTGGTGCTCACGTAGGCGTCGTACAGGTCCGCCACTTTTGCATAGTCCATGGAAGGCATGACTCCTGTTTTCCACAATTCATGAATAATCTCAATAGGCGCGGCGCAAAAGGGACGGCGGTCTTGTCAATCCTGAAAAATGCAGTATGAATTAGTCAGGGAGCTTCACTCGCACATGTGATTGATGATCTCCTCGCAGGCCCCGTCCACGCATTGCGTGTCGTCGGGCGGGTCGCACCACCCGCAGCACCGGCCGTTGGGGTCCTCCTCGCACACAGGCGGGCACTCCTCGCTGTCGTGACAGGCGCCGGGGCATGCCTGGTCGATGGGACGGATGCACTCATCCGTCTCGAGCTCGAACCTGAAGGTTGTCTCGGCCCAGCCGCAGCCCTCGTGATAGCCGCAGCCGCAGACCTGGAGCGCGACGCACTCGCCGTCGCTCAGGCACCCGTCGATGCAGTGCAGGCACGCGCCCGTCCAGCAGGTTCCGTCCGACACGGGAAAGTAGCCTTCAGGGCAATCGGGCGGCAGGGCGGGACACAGCGCCGGCAGGATACGCTCGGGACAGGAGGTTTCCGGCAGCTCGGGCTCGGCCGCCGGGTCTTCCACGGCATCGGGCTCCGTCAAAGGGTCTTGTTGCACAGCATCGCCTGCTTCGGAGGCCGTGTCCTGCACGCCGTCCTCTCCCACGTCCGAGTCCATGTTGCCGCTCCTGTAACACCCGGCTGAGACAATCACAGCAATAAAAAGAAGATAAATCGGTTTGCGCATTCCTTTCTGCCTCCTTGGCACAGTTTACCTCACAAAGCACCGCATTTCCAGTCAGCGCCCGCGGCCAAGCGCCCGCTACCCCCGTCGGGTAGGGGAGGCTTCAGCCTCCCGTTCGCCCAACTGATGAAACCAACGACGTCGTTCATGGGCTAAAACGGGCTGGAAAGCACGAAATAGACGTTGTGGCCGCCCTTGTCCATGAACCCGTAGGCGTAACCGAGGCGGAAAGTGATCGACTCGTAATAGGCAAGCTTCATGGAAAAGAAGAGCTCGGCGCCCAGCCCGGTCTTGATCTTGTCGGCGTCAAACTCCTCGTTCCCCCACAGGGCCAGGCCCGAGTCCGTAAAAATGCTCATGTAGAGCCTCTCGATCTGCCACGGCACGGTGGTGATGCCCCTGAAGATGTTGAGCAGGGGGATCCTGTACTCGAAGTTGATAAGATAGTACTGCTCTCCCCACATGGCCGCCGGCGGATAGCCCCGCAGGGCCACGCTCCACATGCGAAGCTGGTTGATGATGTCCATGATGATGTCCTGCTCGGGAAACCCGCCCAGGACAAAAATCCCCCTGCGGCTGAACGTGCTGCTGCCGTAGCCGCCGGCGAGCCTCACGGCGATGACGTTGTGCTTCAGAAACGGGATCTCGAAATACCCGGACGTGCCGTAGGTTATGGAAAGGGCAGAGTAGTCGCTTCCGAGCTCGGGAATGTCGAAGCTGAGATTCGCCCAGAGCGATCCTCCCTGTTCCGCGCTTATGGCGTAGGTCGAACCGTGGATGTTGGAAAACCTCCACCCGAGCTCAAAGCCGCTCAGCCATCCCTTGTCGGGCAGAACGGGAAGGGCCGCGTTCGGGTCCACGGGCGTGTCGATTTCCTCCTCAGCGGTCATGTAGGTGAACTGATACTTGATATGAAAGTCGTGCGAGTAATCTTTTCTCTTCAGCGGATACGTGACGGTCAGGGACGTCCTGTAGCCGAGCTCGTCCCAGGGCACTGACTTGTTGTCGATGCGCAGGCCCCCCTGGGGCGTCAGGTACCGGGAGTGATTCAGCTTGATGTCGCAGGGAAGCCTGTAGAACCCGTATTCGATCCCGTAGGTGAACCGGTTTTTTCCGGTCAGGCCGAATTTCACGTTGCCTGAAATGGAATGGTGGCCGGCAATGTCCATGCTTCCCGCGAAAATCGTAAGGGCCTGGCCGAACCCGTCCTCCTCCACCCTGAACATCCACGTCCTTGGAAATAGTGTCAGCAGGGGGTTGTAGCGTTTCTTCTTCGAGGGTTTCGTCTGCTTTGCCCAGAACAGGTCGGCCTCGGGCCTGGGCTTTTTCAGGTTCGGGAGATTCTCGTCCACATGGATCCACTCGTCCCGGTCGATCTGCATGAGATACAGATCGTATCCCTTCGAGTGATAGCCGACGTAGACGATTTTCGTGCCGTCCGGGGAAACATCGGGCATGGCGGTGCCGCCGAGAACGTTGGTAACCTGCCACAGGGAGCCGTCCTCGAAATCGAACGCGTAGATGTTGAAGATGCCCGTTCTGTCCGAGCAGAAATACAGGTACCGGCCCGAGGGGTCCCAGGCCGGGCCCGTGTCAATGTAGCGGTCCGAGGTAAGCGTGCGCGCCTGCGAGGTTTCGATGTCCACGACCCTGATGTCCCTTTTCGCGCCCGGAAGCCACGCGCTGTAGGCCACCATCGTGCCGTCGGGCGAGAATCGCGGGGAATAGGCCTGGCCCGTGGGCGGAAGCTCGTCGATGACCCGGCCCTGCTCCGGGGCGATCGGGTCATCGGCAAGGAAGACGAAGGAGCTTCCCGCCCTGTTGACGGTGTAGACGAGCTTTTCGGCGTCAGGCGAAACGTCGGGCTGTCGCGAGCGGCGGCCCTCGGTCAGCCGCTCGAGGTTTCCGGCTTTGCCGCCGTCGACGTCGATATAGTAGAGGTCGTGGAACTCGTACCAGTTCTTCCATGTCTCGTCCCTGGATAAGAACATGCCCCCTCCGTCGGGCGTCCAGGCCGGCGAGGCCTGCCCCGTCACCTCGATCAATTTCTTTTCCTTCCACTTGCCCTTGCAGCACCCCGTGACCGTTTTCCCCTTCTCCCTGAGCTCATCGAGCGCTTTTCCCGGGCCTGCCGTGTCCAAAAGATAGATCCCCGACCTGTCGTGCCCGTCGTCCGAGTAATAGGCGATCCGCTTTCCGTCCGGGCTGAAGCGCGGCGACCGGTCGTTTTCGCCCGTGAAAGTGACCTGGATCCCCTCGCGCAGCCCGACGGCCTCGACCTCGTCCTGCTGCCTGAAGAATTTTTCCTTCATCTCGCTGCGCCACTCGTCGTACAGCTCGAGCCAGGTTTTTCCCGTTATCTTCTTGATGTCCCTGTTGATGCCGAAGGGGAGCAGGTCGTTGCCGTAGTCCCTGGCGTATTTCCACAGCACGTCCTCCCCGTAGCGCTCCGTGGTCCAGTTGATGAAAAAGGAGCCGTAAAGGTAGTGCGCGGTTCCGTGGGGCCAGTAGATCGTTCCCGAGCTCATTGTGTCGATGGGAAGGAAGTTGTTTTCAATGGCGGCCATGCGCATGAACATGTTCCAGGTTGCCGAGTTCAAACGGCCGCCGCCGGTTCTCGTGGATTCCGAATGAACGCTATAGCCTTCCATGACCCACAGCGGCTGCGCGGCATTGGGAAAGAACTGCCTGCCCAGCACGTGGTTCAGCACGAGGTACAGGCCGCCCCAGTTGTCGAGGTGCAGGATGTGCGTGTACTCGTGGACCATGAGCGCGAGCATCCAGTCGTCGTAGTCCTCCAGCGTGGACAGGTCGGGCGGGGAGGTGGCGTAAAGGTGAATCTGGTTGTAGCCAACGGGCGTGGCCATGGCATTGGCGTCATCGTAAATGTCGTTTACCACGATTTCGACCTTGCCCTTGGGGACGTAGCCGAGGTAGACGATGATCCTGCGCCGCGCCTCTTCGGCGGCGTTGGCGACCCTGTCCGCGACGAATTCCAGGCCGTCGTGATAGCTTATCCTGAAATGCTCGGTCTCGAAGGTGTGCCATTTCAGCTTGGGGTCCTGCATGGCCGGGAGCATTGCCGGAATCATCAGGAATAAAAAGGCAAGCGCAGCTGCCGGCAGAATGGATTTTCTTCGGGTGGTCATTGTTGAAAGGCGCTGTACTATGAATTTAAATTATTACTGCCGGATTAACAACCGCAAAACGAGGAAAAGCTTATAACTGCCCCCGGGCAGGGGGGAGCCTTCAGAGGCTGCGGCGCAACCCCTGTTTGCGCAGGGCGCCACACAATATATTGGTGCTGCACGCCCCCGGCGTGCCTCTTCCATCCACGGTGTAGCTGCACGCCCTCGGCGTGCCTCTTCCATCCACGGTGCAGCTGCACGCCCTCGGCGTGCCTCTTCCATCCACGGTGTAGCTGCACGCCCTCGGCGTGCCTCTTCCATCCACGGTGTAGCTGCACGCCCTCGGCGTGCCTCGGGCGGGCCAAGGACCCGCAGCACCACGGGGTGTTTATAAGATGAATAGTGCTAGCCGCTTTCTTCT
>JBDRLK010000237.1:0-4750 GCA_043813155.1 Pseudomonadota bacterium
GGATGAAATTCAAGATTCAAGGCCCGGCCCCTTCGATCCCCCGGAAGCGTGCATGCACCCCGCAATTTCGCCCTACTTGACAATAATTAAAAAAATATTATCATTATTTCGCTTGAATATGAATTAATATGGGGGTTTTCCGCCCTTTTAATCAAAGGGCTTAGAGGCTCAAGATGAATCCGGGCAGAGAAGAAGTAGAGCAGAAGGTCAACAGGCTTCTTGTCGAAGAGTTTGAGATTTCCAGGGAAGATCTCACTCCGGAGGGCAAGCTGTTCGAGGATTACGAGCTCGACAGCCTGGACGCCATCGATATCCTGCTCGGGCTCGAGCGGCTCTTCGATGTGAGGCTCTCCGAACAGCAGCGCAACCGCTCCAAGGAAATCAGGCTTGTCAAAGATCTGTATAACTTTGTTTACAGCGTCGTGACGGCTTCATAGGCCCTTGGCTCGTCCGTAATCATGAACGTGCTCCTTGTTTCAACGTGCAGAGAGAGAGAACCCGAGCCGGTGTTCCCCCTCGGCTGCACCTATCTGCTGGCGGCGCTGAAAAATGCCGGGCAAAGCGTTTCGTTCCTGGACCTGATGGCCGAAGAGGCCGGCGAGGACGACGTTAAAAAAAAAGTCTCTGACGCGCGGCCCGGCCTCGTTGCCGTAAGCATCAGGAACCTGGAAAACTTCAATTTCCCCTTAAACCTGTCTTATGTCCCGAATCACGTTGCCACCATCGCCGCGATCAGGAGCGCGACGGACGCGCCCATTATTGTGGGCGGCGGGGGGTTTGCGGTTGCGCCCGAGGCTTTCCTGGCCGCCACCGGGGCGGACGCGGGCGTGGTCGGCGAAGGCGAGGAGATTCTCCCCGCCCTGGCAACCACCGTCGAAAAGCAGGGCCGGCTTCCCGACGCCATGAAGAACGCCGTTATTCGCGCCCCCCTGATCGAAGACCTCGACACCGTGCCGCCCGACCGCACAACGGCCGTCCAGGACTTCTATCACCGCGAGAGCGGCTGCGCCACGGTCCAGACCAAGAGGGGCTGCAACCTGCACTGCACCTACTGCGACTACCCCTTGATCGAAGGCGCCAGGGTGCGCATGCGGAACGTGGACCTGGTTGCAGAGGAAATACTGCGCGTGCAGAAAGACTCGGGCGTGGATGACTTCATGCTCGTGGATTCCATTTTCAACAACCCGGAAAGCCATGCCGTGCAGTTCTGCGAAGCCCTGATCAGGAAGAACGTCAGGATCCGGTGGACGGGATATTTCAAGCCCGCGTTCAGGGACCCCGCGTTTTTCGAGCTTCTGGCCCGCTCGGGCTGCAGCGGCATTGACGCAACGCCCGACAGCCTGTCCGAGAAAACGCTTCGGTCCCTGGGCAAGGACTTCGACCCCGGCGACGTGGAGCGCTTCTGCGCCCGGGCCTCGAAGAACGATCTTGCCGTGAATCTCAATTTCATTTTCGGCGCTCCGGGCGAAGACGAGGACACGCTGAAGGAAACGTTTGCAAGGATAGAAGCCATCAGCCCCAAGAGCGTCATCTGCGCGATCGGCATCCGCCTGTATCCTGGGGCCGGATTAACGAAAACACTGAAAGAGAAGCAGGCCGCCGTTCTGTCGGAGGGCGGGCTCTACCCCACGGTTTACATCAGCGAGCACGTGGCCGACACGCTGGTCGAAACCGTTGAGCGCGTGGCTCGCGGCGATTCGCGCTGGGTTGTTCCCGGTCTCGGCGTGCGGTACAACCCTCGCCTTGTCAGCCGGATGAGGAAGCACGGCAAAACCGGCCCGATCTGGAAATACCTGTGAAAGAAATACCGATGCATGAAAATCCCGGCGCGCAGCGCGCGCTGGAGGCGTTCCTTTCTTCCCTGGCCGTGGAGGAAAAGGGGAGTGAAGGTTTCAGGGTTTCGGCAACGCTCAGGGCCGACTGCACGGTGTTCAACGGGCACTTCCCCGGCAACCCGATCCTGCCCGGCGCGTTCCATGTCTGGATTGCCTGTCTTCTCCTCGCAAGGCTCTACGGCCTGGAGGGGAAGCTTGCCTCCGTTCAAAAAGCGAAATTCAGAAAGCTTCTTCTGCCCCGCGATTTCATCACGATTCACGGCAAGCTCACGCCGGGCAGCGGCGAGACGGCCGCGGCCTGCAGGATCGAGAAGGACGGCCGCGAGGCATCGAAGTTCAGGATCGTCGTTAAAAGAGCGTAAAGCCTCCCATGCCCCAGCCGCCCAAAAGCGTGAACCCCTATTCCATCCTCGTGATGATCCTCGGCCTTTCCTACCCGCTGATCGCCTACTGCTCCATCACGCATCTTTCCGTCCGGGTCGCCTCCCTTATTATCGTGATCATCCTCTTCGGCTCCTTCGGCCTGAAGGTACTGACCGCCGGGAGCCTTCGGCTGCCCCTGCTGCTCCAGGCCGGCGCGGTCTCTCTCATTCTCGGGGCCGGCACCATGCTGGACGACCCCTTGTACATGAAGCTCGTGCCCGTGCTCATTGCCGTGAGCACGAGCGCCAATTTTTTCCTCTCGCTGGGCAAAACCCCCATCATCGAATCGTTCGCGCGCATGAAAAAGCCGCAACTGCGGCCCGAGGAAGTCGACTACGCGCGCAAGGTGACCCACCTGTGGGGCTGGACCATGGCGGTGATCGCGGTCCTTTGCCTGGCCGCCGCCCTGCAGGCCGGCCTGAAGCTCTGGCTCATCCTCTGCGTTCCCGTTTCCTATGCGCTCATCGGCATGGTCTTTCTGGCCGAATACATCTTCAGGAAGTTCCGGTTCAGGCAGTTCGATGAAACCATGGCCTGGGACAGGATCATCAAATCATTCGTTGGCGCCGGCCGCCCCCGGGCCGCATCTTCCAGGCAGGGCCCTGCCGGGGCTCTTCGAGCGAGCGGGATTTACTGCCGGTCCGTCACGGGCTGGGCCATCTGGTCGCTGTCAACGGGCGTGTACATGCTCCTGGTTCCCGTGCTCTGGGCGCTTCTCAAGGCCGGGGGCGTGGCGCAGCCGCGCTACGCGCTTCAGGCGGTCAACTATTTTTTTAACGGCTGGTATGTAAGAATGCTGCCGCAGGTCTTCCCCGGGCTCAGGTTTACGACGATCGGCGCCGTAGCGCAGGCGACTATAAGGGGTCCGGCGGTCGTCATGGCCAATCACAGCAGCATCGTCGACCTGCCCGTGTGCATGGGACTTTTCAAGCAGGCCAGCATTGTGGGCAAAAGAGCGCTCGGCCGGATCCCGGTCTTCGGGCTTGCCATGGCCATGTCCGGAATGCTCTTCGTGGACCGCGCGCGCAAATTCGAATCAGCACAGGTGTTCGCCGAGCTGCGGGAAAGGCTGCGTCTCGGCGAGATTCTCCTGACCTTTCCCCAGGGGAGCAGGAGGCTCGCCTGGACCCGCAGAAACGTCAAGCGCGGCCTGTTCAAGCTCCTCCTGGAGGAAAAGGTCCCCGTGCTGCCCGTTGCCATCGTGGGAACGGGCCTCTTACTTAAAAAAGGCCAGTTCCTCGTCACCTTCGACCCGCCGCTCAAGGTGATGGTGCACGTTATGCCGCCCATCCTTCCCGAGGGCGACCCGGGCAATATCAACGACATCACGGCCTTCAGGGACCGGGTTTTTCATGCAATCAACGAGCACCTGGAACGCGGGCAAGGGCCCGGTTTATTTCCTTTGCAAGATTGAAACCCTTGCTCCTGTTTGGTATATGATCGATGCAGCCTTGCGCCATGTTGCTTTGCCATGCCCGATGACACAAAAAAAATAGCGCTGTTTGTCTCGACCAGCAGGCTGCTCGGCGGGCTGCCGCGCGAGGACACGCAACGGTTGGCGTCCATCGCCGAGATCAGGACATTCAGGAAAAAGACGCAGATCTTCAAGGAGGGCGACAAGGCTGACTCGTTCTATTTTGTCCTCACCGGAAAGGTCAAGATCTACAGGATCAGCTACCACGGCAAGGAGCAGCTGCTCCACTTCATCCTTCCCGGCGAGTCCTTTGCCGAGGCCGCCATGTTCGCCGGGGGGACCTATCCCGCAAGCTCCCTGGCCATGGAGAGAACGGAGTGCATCTATTTCCCCAGAGAGGCCTTCCTCGGGATCGTGCACAGCAATCCCGAGCTTGCCATGAAGCTGCTCGCAAGCCTGTCCAGGTTCTGCCGCCGCTTCATCGACCTCCTCGAGGACCTTTCCCACAGGAGCGTCTCGTCGAGGCTCGCGGCCTACATCCTTGCCTGCGCCCCGAATGAAAAAATCACGCCCGGCCAGGCCGTCAACCTGGGCATCACCAGGGGCGAGCTCGCCTCGAGGCTTGGAACCGTGGGGGAAACCCTGTCGCGCACGCTCAAGAAATTCAAGGATGCGGGTGTCATTGGAACCAACAAGCGCGAGGTGACCATCCTCAGGCCCGATGCCTTGAAAAAGATCGTAACCGGCGATTCCTGATTCTTTCCCGCAAGTTGAACTCGGTGTCATTCCGAAGGCGGCAATCCAGATAAAGCCGAGGGACCCAAGAAATCGAATTTGAGCCCGGAGGTCCCTCGGCACCATTCTGAACGCTGCCTTCGGGATGACACCTGAATATAGTTGGTTTGCTGCCTTCGGGATGACAATTGCGTTTGATTTCGCTTAGGGCTCGCGAAATAATAACTTCCCATTTTGAGGCGTATTTCTAACATTATGTTTACCAAGCTTCTTCTGGGCGCCGAGGCGCCCGGCTGGCAAGGCGCGGGGTCCCCGTCACGACGGAGGCATAGTCGTTCTATGT
>JBDRLK010000238.1:0-7154 GCA_043813155.1 Pseudomonadota bacterium
CCGGCTCATCCAGCGCCATGAATTCAGCCCGGAAAAGCACCGCCTGGTGAAGCTCAGCCTCGAGATCCGGGTGCCGCCCGACTTCCCGAAAAAATATCACAAGGCCATTGCCCGCGTGGCCAACCTCTGCACCGTGAAAAAGACGCTCCTCGACCCTCCCGTGTTCGACATTGTCGTCACCGATTCTTGACACGGCAACACCGCTCGCATCTTCCAGCACGAAATCGATCACCTCGACGGCATTCTGTTCATCGACCGGATGGAACCGGGCGAGCTCATGCCCGAAGACGAGTACCGTGAAATGCGCGCAAAGCAAAAGTCCGCGGCCGCCGATGAAGGCTAGCCGGCTTCCTTGTAGGACAGGCCGGTTGAGGAGATGACGCGGTTGCGGCCCTGGCGTTTCGCCATGTACAGATATTCATCCGCCTTCTGTATCAATGCCTGCGCTTCCTGCGCGTCGTGGGGATAGGACGACACGCCGAGAGAGCAGGTCACCTGGAGGTTCGTTTCCGCGTCGATCTCGAGCACCTGCGCTTCCATGTCCGACCTTATCCTCTCGGCCACGCGGTGGGCGCCCTCACGGTCCGTTTCCTCGCACACGATGATGAATTCCTCGCCGCCCCACCGGGCCACGAGGTCCACCTGCCGCGCGTTTTCCTTGAGCACCGCGGCGAACATCCTGAGCACTTCGTCGCCCACGTGATGGCCGTGCGTGTCGTTGACGGACTTGAAGCGGTCCAGGTCGGTCATGATGACGGACAGCGGCTTGTTGAACCTCACGGCGCTGCCCAGCTTCCTTACAAGCGCCTCCAGGAAAACCCTCCTGTTGAAAAGACCCGTCAGCGCGTCTGTCGAGGCCATCTCCTCGAGCTTCTGCATGTTTCCGGCGTTCTGATAGGCCACGGCCGACTGGTCCACGATAACCTGGAGCAGCCTGCTCTTTTCGCTGCTCAGCGCCCCCTGCCTTTCCGCCGCGAGAACGACCGTGCCGAGAACCTTTTCTCCCGTTATCACGGGGATGACGACAAGCGAGCGTATCCTCGAGAATTTGATTTTCTTCGTAAAGATGATCTGGGTCCGCGGGTCGTACTCGCCCTTCCAGGGAAGCGAATGCCTCAGCTTCACCGCCTGTGACACGAGCCCGTCGTTGCTGGAAAACTCGAGGCCCCTGATCGACTCGGCCTCTTTCCCCTCGGCAAAGGCCAGGCGGTGAGTTCGCCTGGACGGGTTGCACGTCGTAAAGGCCGCGAAATCCCAGCGCATGATGTCCCTGGCCGAATCAAAGAGCACCTCCACGACCTGGTCCTCCCTCACGGCGTCCTTCAGCCTGGAAGCGGCGCTGTACAGCTTGCCCTGCTCGTGCCTGCTGCGTGCCATGTGAAGGATGGTCCTCTCCGTCCTCACGAACCGCACGATCTGCCCGCTGACCCGGCCCAGCACACTCTTTTCTTCGGCCGTGAACTCGTCCTCCCCCAGCCTGTCCGCGCACAGAAGGCCCCTGACCTCCTTGTCTTCTATGATCGGCACGATGCAGATCGAGCGCACGTCCTCGAACTCTCGATAATAGGGAATCACCTTGTTGCGCAGCTCATCGTTGAAAAGCGAGACGGTCTTGCCGTGCTGCAGCGCCATGCCGGTCACGCCGAGCTGGGCGGGGATCTCGCCGCGCACAAGGTTCTCGGAGATCGTGGCCGCTTCGATGACCTTCAGGCCGCCGCCCGATGCGCTGCGCCAGAGCACGACGCATGAATGAAGGCTGCAGCAGCTCTTCAGCGTTTCCAGCATGGTGTAAATCGCGGTCCTCGTTTCTTCCAGCGCCGATTGAATGGACAGGATTTTCACCTTCCTGTCCTCCCTGACTCCCTGGTTCCTGGTGGAGGGCATGGAAATGAGCCTGAAGGACCGTGCCATCTCAACGAGCCCCTCGAAAAACTGTTTAACGGCCTTTTCCCCCATGGCCCGCAGCCTGATGACTTCCGCCCTGAGGAAGATCACGCCGAAGGCGCCGAAAACCACGACAAAGCCGGAGAAGGTCAGGCTCGAGGTGATATCCGCGTAGGACCGGGGACCGCCGCCCGTGATCCAGTGCAGGACGGTGACAAAGGCCGCTACCCCCCCAAGCGAGTAATAATTCGAAAACGTGCCCGCGTACAGCACGAGAAGAAAAACAAGCGGGTAAAACATGATGCCCGACGATGCGGCAAAATCCGCCCCGAGCATGACGAGCGACGATGTGACGAAAAGGAGCCGGAACTCTTTGAGCATCCAGTTGCGGCCGACGGTCTTCCTGCGCAGCGTTGTGACCAGGTCAAAAAGGAAGATGGCCACAAGCGAGACAATCAGGGCGGCGCAAAGGAGCCACTTCATCCCCCACAGCGGGTAGTCCCTGCCGCCGAAATGGAGCACGGCGGCAACCCCGCCCGCAAGGAAGAAGGGCAGGAAATAATTCAAGACCCCCTGCCCTATCCGGCCCGGAGACAACAGCTTCATACATACAACTTAACCCGAGGGGCTCATGCATTTCAAATTTTGGAGGGGCGATAAGATACCTCGAGGGCAGGGGCGGCCAGAAGTGTTATTGAGTATTTTGCGACGATTGGCCCGATAGAATGCAAATTTATTTTGGCTAGACCCCTTAAAGGCTCCTCTACCCGGGGTGATGATGCTTTGGGCCGCTACTCTTCCACCCAGATCCTGCGCACGCACGCATCGTCGCCGTCGGGCAGCGACTTGACGGTCTCGATTTTAAGGTTCGTGCCCAGCGCCTTGTTGATGTCTTCGACAACAACAAAAAACCAGGTGTCGCAGCCGGGCCTGTCCTCCTCGAGCAGGTTCATGCGCTTGTGCCACTCGAACCAGGGACAGCCGTTGTGCCTGACGAAGGCTTCCTTGTCGTCCTTGCCCGCGACGATCTCGGCCTCCTCGCCCATGGTCAGGCTGCTCCAGACAAAGGAGCCGGCCACCTGGGCGGGAAGCGGCTTTCCCTTGTCCAGCTTCCTGCTGTAGGCCTTGGCCGTGTCGTGGGCCGTTACTTCCCACATCGTGTTGACCACGTCCAGCATCTTCGCGTCCGGGCACGTCTGCGCGACAGCCTCGTGCCAGGCGAAATGGCTCGCCCTGGCGATCTGAACCAGGGTTTTGAATTTTTTCTCCACCGGAATATCCTGCGACATGTCTTTCTCCTTTTCATTTACGGGAGGCTGAAGCCTCCCCTACCCATACATGCGGGAGGCTGAAGCCTCCCCTACCCGGAATAATGAAATTGAAATCCCGGGTATGGGTGACTTCAGTCGCCCATTCCTTAGATGATTCTCTTCTCCTTCAATGCGTCTATCTCCTCCCCGCTCAGGCCGGCCAGCTCTTCGAGCACCTCGCGCGTATGCTGCCCCAGGAGCGGAGGCGGCAGCGGGGCATCGTCGCATTGCGGCGTGAGCTTGATCGGGTCGCCCGTCATGGAAAGGGTCCCGCACCTGGGATGCTCCAGCTGAATTTTCATCTTCCTGTGCAGAACCTGCGGGTCATCGAACACCTCGTCGATGGCGAGGATGGGCGCGCAGGGTATGCGGGCCCGTGTCAGCAGCCCGAGCCATTCCTCTCTCGTTTTCCCGCGAAGGCGCGCCGCGATCCTGCCGTTCACCTCATCGCGGCGGGCGAGCCGGCCGGCCGACGTTGCCAGCCCTTCGTCCTCGCCCATTTCATTGTCCCCGAGAACGTCGCACAGCCCCTTCCAGAACTTCTCCACGAAGATGGCGATCGCCAGCGGCTTGTCCTTCGTTGCAAAGGCGCCGTAGGGCACCACGGACATGTGTCCCGACCCGATGGGCCCGGAGACCTGCCCCCCCGAAAAATAATACTGCGCCACGTAGGTGTGGAGGGAAACCAGGCAGTCCAGGAGGCTCAGGTCGATTCTCCTTCCCTCGCCGGTCTTCTCCCTGTGATAGAGCGCCGCGCTGATCGAGGCCGCGGCGAACATGCTGCCCGCCAGGTCGCCCATGGGAATGCCCATCCTGATGGGCACGCGGCCCGGCTCTCCGGTGTAGCTCATGGCCCCGCTCAAGGCCTGGATGGTAAGATCAAAGGCCGGCTGATCGGCGTAGGGCCCGTCCCGGCCGAACGATGATATGGAGCAGCTGATGATCCCGGGGTTGATCTTCCTGAGGGTCTCGTAATCAGCCCCCAGCTTCCGGAGAATGCCGGGCCTGAAATTGTCGAAGACCACGTCCGATCTTTTTACGAGCCTGGCAAACACCCGCTTTCCCTCGTCCGTGCGAAGATCCAGCGTTACGCTCTTTTTGTTCCTGCTGATGCTCAGGAAATAGGCGCTCTCGCCTTCCACGAAGTGGGGAGGCATCCCGCGCAGCGGGTCGCCCCCCTCCGGAGGCTCGATCTTGATCACCTCTGCGCCCATGTCGCCGAGCAGCATGGAGCCGTAGCCGCCGGTAAGCATTCTGCTCAGATCGAGGACCCTTGCGCTCTCGAGCAGTTTTCCTGTCATCGATTACCCACTCGTCTCTTAATTACTCTTCAATGGACGGAGCGCCGCACAGCAGGTACAGCACCGCCATGCGCACGGCGACGCCGTTTTCGACCTGATCGAGGATAACGCTTCGCTTCGGGTCATCGGCCACGTCCGGGGCGAGCTCCACTCCCCTGTTGACCGGCCCGGGGTGCATGACGAGGGCGTCTTCGGGCGCATAGGCAAGGATTTCCCTTGAGAGGCCGAATATGCGGGAATACTCCCTGTCGGAAGGGTACATGGCCGCGCCCTGACGCTCTTTCTGTATGCGCAGCATCATGATCACATCGGCGTCGCGTACAACGTCCTTCATTTTCCCCCGCGCCACCTCCGCACCGAACGCTTCCTGCGCGTTGGGAGGCATCATGGTTCTCGGCCCGAAAAAGGACACCTTGGCGCCGACGCGCGTGAGCAGGAGCGCGTTGGACTTCGCCACCCTGCTGTGCGCGATGTCCCCGCATATGAGCACGCGCAGCCCCTTGAGCTTCCCCTTCGCCTCCCTGATGGTGAAGGCGTCGAGAAGAGCCTGCGTGGGATGCTCGTGAATGCCGTCCCCCGCGTTGATGATGGAAGCATCCACGTGCCGCGCAAGCATGTGGGGCGCGCCGCTGTTTCCGTGGCGCACGATAAAGACATCCGGCTTCATGGCCTGGATGTTCCTGACCGTGTCCAGGAGCGTCTCGCCCTTCGAGGCTGAAGACCCCGAAGTGGAGATGTTCACGGAATCGGCGCTCATCCGCTTTTCGGCGATCTCGAAGCTCAGCCTCGTTCTTGTCGACGGCTCGGCGAAGAAATTGACGATCGTCAGCCCCCTTAGCGTGGGGACCTTCTTGATCCTCCTGTGGGAGATCTCCCTCAGGTTCTCCGCCATGTCAAGAATGACGTAAATGTCGTTCATGCTCAGGCCGCTGATTCCAAGAAGATGCTTGTGATTGAATGGTTGGCGTATCGGTACTGTTCCCATGATTTTACATCGCTTTGATCCCATTGTATGGATTCATGCGGCAGAATCAAGATGGTTTGGATAAAACTTGGGCACCCTCAATCCATGCTCAGGGCTGGCGGCTCTTCCCGGGGAAGAACCGGCAGGCCGCCATGAACTGCTCGGTGCTGCCGTGCGTGCCCGCGCCCGGTCCGCTGTAGGGCGCGTCGGCGGGCAGCCTGTAGCCCGCCGTCCTCATGGCGTTCACGATGGCATTGGCGTCCGGGTAATCGCCGCCCGGGCCGGCGTTGCCCCAGGGGGCGAAGCCGAGCTCGGCCGCGGCCTGAGAAGGCGATCCCGAGGCGTTGACATCATTTGCCCAGTATGCCGCGAAATAGGACTGGCGCAGCTGGAACCCGAGCTGGAGCCCGGCCCGGGTCCCGGCGGACTCGCTGATAAGATAGGTCTTATCGTTGTCGATATTATACCTGGCGCGCACATCGTCGATCACGGGCTCGCCGGCCGCGCCGTTGCCGTAGTAAGTCGGTCCGTCGAGAATGGCGAAGATAAAATTGTCAATGCCCGTGTAGGGCGCAATGGACAGCATGTTGGAGGTCATGGTCGCGCCCCCCTCCGTGCCGCTGAATATGATCATGAAAGGGTTGGGCACGGACGGCGAATAGGAGGACGGAACGATCAGGTAATAGGAAATCCCTCCTGCCGAGCGCGTCGACCCGCTGACCGGGGAGTCGCCGCCGCTTCCCCCCGACGAGCCGCCCATGGGCGGCACCACGTCCCCGACCGGGTCGGCGGGAATGTCCGGCGGCAGATCGACGGGAACGTCAAGGGGAACGTCTGCGGGAACGTCGTCGTAGCCGACGTCGAAAACATCGTACCCGTCCGGCTCGGCCGGCGCATCGAGCACGTCCGGCGCCGCGTCCCACGGCGCCGCATCAGCGTCAGCGTCCCAGAGGGGATCCAGCTCGTCGGTGCCGCATGCGCAGCACAGCACAACCAGGGCTGTCATGAAAACAGAAGAGGCGAGCGGTCTGAGCGGGTTCTTCACTCTTCTTCCTTTTTGCCCTTGCGAAGGTAGACGGAATCCTCGTCGTCCTCCTCCTGGAGGTTGACCTGGACCGTCTGGCTGTGATCGGTCTCGATCCTCTTTCCAACGTAGTCCGCCGTGATGGGAAGCTCCCTCAGCCCCCTGTCGATCAGCACGGCCAGCTGGATGGCGGCAGGCCTGCCGAAGTCCATGATGGCATCCAGCGCCGCCCTCACCGTCCTGCCCGTGTACAGCACGTCATCGACCAGCACGATGACCTTGCCCGTTACCTTGAAATCAATGTTCGTGGGACCCACCACGGGATTCGGATAGGACATGCCCACATCATCCCTGTAGAGCGTTATATCCAGGACGCCGACCGGCGTCTCCACCTCCTCGGCCTGGAAAAGCAGCTTGCTCATGCGCTCCGCAAGCGGCTCGCCCCTCTTCCTTATGCCCACGAGCCGGACCTGGTCGAGGTCCTCGTTCGCATTGGCGATTTCCGAGACCATTTTCTTAAGCGCCCGCTGCATGGTCCGGGCGCTCATGATCTGCTTACCGTCAGCTTTTTTCATAGTACCGACTTTACTTCCTTTTCCGGCGGCGCGTCAAGCGTTTGGGGACAAGAACGATTCCGGTGGGGGCCGGGCCTTGAATCTTGAATTTCATCC
>JBDRLK010000239.1:0-8954 GCA_043813155.1 Pseudomonadota bacterium
AAAGCAGCTCGTAACCGTGCTCGTGTGGTTCGCGACGGAGGGTCACGTCAACGGCCGGAACGGCGGCATCGTGATCAGCCAGGCCGACCGCGCCGAGCTGGAGCGCGTCCGCGAGGCCTACGCGCAAGTAACCACGGGCCGCGGCTCGATCGATGCCGGTGCGAAAAGCGATTCGGCCTGGCGCCTCTATCTCGGCTCGCAGGCCATTGCGAAGATGGCCGTTTTCCATTGCGGGGAGCTGTCGAAAAACAAGCGTCTCCCCGACTTCCTTTTCCGCTGCCCCTTTCCCGTCCTCCAACACGCCTTTGACGAGCTCATGCGCACGGACGGCTCGCGCAGCCTCGCGAAGAATATCGCCAACGCGGCTTCCGGCGATTACCGGGCAAAGTTCTTCTCGTTCAAAACGATTTCCCCGGTTCTTGCCGCGCAGGTGGGCACTCTTGCCACCATGCTGGGATACGATTACAGCGTCTATCGCTGCGAGCGGCAGGGCCGTGATCCTTCCTATACTGTCCGTTTCGTGTCCGGAGAGGGAAAGCGGGGCGGACGGCACAAGCGGTTCTCCGCGCGCCTGCACCGCCGCCGCTCCTCCGGGGAGTGGGCATACGACATCGAATGCGAAGGGCTCCACAACTTTGTATGCGGCGTGGGCAACGCCGTTTGCCATAATACCAACGAGGCGGAATACAGGAAGCTTCTCAGCAATGAATACATGGAGGCGCTGCGCGACAGGACCATCAAGATAGACATCCCCTACATCACCAAGGCAAGCGAGGAGATAAAAATCTACAAAAAGTTTTACAACGCAAAGACGATCCCCGGCATTCACATCGCCCCCCACACGCTGGAGACGGCCGCCATGTGGGCCGTTCTGACCAGGCTCGAGAAGCCGAAGAAGGGCCAGCTGAGCCTCCTTCAAAAGCTGAAGCTCTACGACGGCAAATACCTTCCCGGCCACACGCAGGAGACCGTCAAGGAGCTGCGCAAGGCAACGGAGAGGGAAGGCCTGGACGGCATAAGCCCCCGCTATGTCCAGGACAAGATCTCAAACGCGATCGTGAGCGAGAGTGAAGGCTGCCTGAACCCCTTCATGGTGCTCAACGAGCTCGAGAAGGGATTGAGGCACCACAGCCTCATCGTCAACGAAGAGCAGCGCAAGGTCTACGGCGAGCTCATTTCCGTTGTAAAGGGCGAGTACGAGGATATCGTTAAAAACGAGGTAAGGCGGGCCATCAGCGCGGACGTGGGCGCCATCAAGCAGCTGTGCATGAACTACATCGACAATGTCAAAGCCTACCTGCTCAAGGAAAAGATCAAGGACCATTACACGGGCAAGGACCAGGTGGCGGATGAGCGGCTCATGCGGTCCATCGAGGACAAGATCGACATACCCGAGGCGCGCAAGGACGATTTCAGAAAGGAAATCATGAACTTCATCGGCGCGCTCGCCATCGATGGCAGGGACTTCGACTTCGACACCAACGACCGCCTGCGAAAAGCTCTCGAGCTGAAGCTCTTCGAGGACCAGAAGGACTCGATCAAGCTCACGAGCCTCATCACGAACGTCATCGACAGGGAAACGCAGGAAAAAATCGACGTGGTCAAGTCCAGGATGAAGAAGGACATGGGCTACTGCGAAATCTGTTCCACCGATGTTCTGAATTTCGTGGCCAGCATCTTCGCGCGCGGCGACGCGAAAGAAATGAAAGAAGAAGGGTAGCGAACACCTGCGGCGTTCAGCCATCAGCTTTCGGCTTCACCACCACCACGAAAAGGCCGGGCAGGAGGAGGCGGTGGAGGAACTGATGGCTGATGGCTGAAAGCTGATGGCTTCTTATTTCCCCTGAAGCAGGAATGATTTGATGAAATCGTCCAGGCTGCCGTCGAGCACGGCCTGCACGTTGCCTGTTTCATGCTGCGTCCTCGCGTCCTTGACCAGCTGATAGGGCGCCAGCACGTAGGAACGGATCTGGCTGCCCCACTCGATCTTCTTCTTTTTCGAGCCGTACTGCGACTCGAAGGACTCGTGGATCTCCCTCATTTTCAGCGCGTACAGGCGCGACTTGAGGATCTTCATCGCGATCTCGCGGTTGCGGTGCTGGGAGCGCTCGTTCTGGCAGACCACGACGATCCCCGAGGAAAGGTGGGTCAGCCTGACCGCGCTCTCGGTCTTGTTGACGTGCTGGCCGCCTTTTCCGCCGGCACGGAAAACATCTATTTTCAGGTCATCGTCCTTTATCTCCACATCCACGTCATCCTCGATTTCCGGAATGACGAAAACCGCGGCAAACGACGTGTGCCGCCTCTTGTTGGCGTCAAAGGGCGATATGCGAACGAGCCTGTGAACGCCGCTTTCCCCCCTCAGGGAGCCGTAGCTGTAGTCCCCTTCGACGATGACGGTCGCGCTGTCGATCCCCGCCTCTTCGCTCTCCCGGTATTCGACGATCCTCGCTTTCATGCCCTTGCGGTCGCTCCAGCGCAGGTACATCCGGAGCAGCATTTCCGCCCAGTCCATGGCGTCGATCCCGCCCGCCCCGGCGTTGATGCTCACGATGGCGTTCAACCGGTCCTGCGACCCGGAGAGAAGAATCCTGGTTTCATAGTCCGAGATTTTCTGCTCGAATTCATCAACGTTCCCGCCGATTTCCTCGATCAGCGAAGCGTCATTCTCCTGGCAGGCCATGTGAAAGAGCTCGACGGTTTCATCGACGGACGAGACGAGCCCCATGTGGTCTTTTACGAGATTCTCGAGCCGGGCGCGCTCCTTGACAACCTTTCTGGCTTCCGCCTGGTTGTTCCAGAAATCAGTGGAAGCCATCTTCCTGTCGAACACGGCGATCTTTTCTTCGATCGCAGGAAGGTCAAAGATGCCTCCCGAGCGCTTCCAGCTTTCCCCTGACAGCGTTCAGCTTTTCCTCTGTTTCTCCTGACATGTTGACCTCACCTTTCGAAAACCGTTTCCGGATTATAACAAATACCGGGTTTAATTTGCAATTTCATGTTTAAAAATTTGCGGATTTATAATAAAAAGAGTAGTTACTTTAATGCAGTTATTGTATCAGGTTCGGCTGCCGCCCCGGGTGCAGCCGTTTCCGGCCGATGGTTGACGGATTACGGAGTCACAATGATAATTCCATGTCCTGCATGTAAAACAAAGTTCAAGGTAAAAGAAGACGCCTTCGGCGATAAAAAGCTGATCAAATTCCAATGTGCCAAGTGCAAGCATCTGTTTCAGTTCAACCGGGAAACAGGCCAACCGGTTGAAAGTGTCGGGGCACCGAGACCCGGCAAACCGGAGCCGGAAGCCATGATGGCCGCCATGGAGGCGGTGAAGGCGACTGCACGGGCCCCGAAAAGGGCCAGAACCCCGGAAAAAGACCTGGAAGACAGGCCCACGACCGAGTTCAACAAGGCGGACATGGAACGGCCCACCACGGAATTCGTCAAGCAGGGTACGGTCAAGGTCGTCTACGAGGAAAGCTACGAGTCCTTTGAGCTGGAAAAGGAAGCCGCCTCTCCCGAACCCGAACCCGAACCCGAGCCCGAGCCCGGGCCCGGGCCCGAAGCGGCCGGGCCCGAAGCGGCCGGGCAGGCGGATGAAACAGCGAAAGCGCAGGCCGACCAGGAAGCGGCCATTGCCGGGGAAGTAAAAGACGAAGCCGCCGCGTCCGGGACGGCTGAAGAGGAGGCACGGGCCGAAGAGGCGCCGAAAGCAGAAGAGGAAAAACAGCGCGAGCCCCTGCCGGCCGAGGTGGAGGAGAAAGCCGAGGCGGCAAAGGATGAGGCGCTGGCCGCCCGTGCAGAAGCGGACCGCGGCGAGGCCCACGAGCCGCTGGAGGAAAGCCCCGTGGAATCAGAGCAGGCGGCCGCCCAGGCGGCTGCGCAGGAGGCCGGGGCGCCTGCGGCCCGGGGCGACGCTGCAAGGGCAGGCCGGGCGGATTCGATGCGCAACATTCTTACCTCAGGCCCTTATATCCTGGCGCTAGAGGACGCGCTTGAAGACGAGCCGCTGCAAAGAGCCTCCGGAAGGTCGAGGGCTGTTGGAATAGCCGCCATTCTCATCCTGCTCGTGTTCGCGGTTGTTTTCGTTTTCGTTGCATGGAAAAATGACTGGGACTTTGCCGCCCTTTTTACGAATCCCGGCAGCGCGATCTCCATTGCCACGGGCCAGAAAGCCATGCTCCTCGTCGCACCCGAAGCCAAGGGGATCGAAACCGCTCTCACCAGGGTCTACACGACGCAGACGATCAACGACATCAGGATTCTCGTGGTGGAGGGGGAAGTGCTCAACACCTCGGTTTTCCCTAAAAAACAGATCCGGCTCTACCTGGAGCTCCTCAATATCGGCGGCTCCGTCGTAGCCACCATGGAAGTGCCTTCGGGGATCACCATGCTGGCCGAGAGGGAGATCCAGGAAAAGACGTTTTCCGGACTGAGGCTGCACCTCGAGACCGAAAGGGAAACGGCCGACGAATGGGTCGTCAACTCGAACAGGAAGGCATCATTCCAGGCTTTCTTCCCCGACTCCCCCTCCGGGGCTGACGACCCTGACAGGTTTACAGTCAGAGCCACGGCCATTTCCGCCGTCAATGCGCTCGCAAAGTAGATTTCCGGTGACAGACGATCGACCCACATGTTCCGACCATGAATATGCGAGGATGATCAGGCGCCTCCGCGGCCTGCTTCAAAAACCTCACAAGTACACGGCGCTGCACGATTACTACGAAAAGCAAGGCCCCGAAGCTTTCGAGCAGTTCCTCTACAGGCTGATCCGGGACGACAGGCGCGGGCTCAAGGGCGACCATGGCGACATTCTCATGATTGTCGCCGAGCTCGCCGTTGATCTTCCCGAAGAGAGCCGGGGCGACCTGTGCGCGATTGCCTGCGAGAAAAAACACTTTGAAACAGTCAACTTCTTCTCGTCCCCCCGGTTCACGATGCCCCATGAAGCCAAGGTGGGAGATGTTATCAAGAGCAAGGGTGGAAAGCCTTTCTCGCTGGGCGAGAGAAAGAGCCTTGCCAGAAACCCCGGGAGGCATCTTCTGACCCGGCTCCTTCACGACCCTGACCCTGACGTAATAAGGAATCTACTCAAAAGCCCGAAAATTACGGAAAAGGACGTCATCCGGATCGCCTCTCTCAGGCCGGTGTCCCAGGAAGTGCTGGCAACGGTCTTTAAATCCCGCAAATGGATGTCTTCCTACCGCGTGAGGGTCACGCTCCTGTCCAACCCCTATCTCAAGCCTGAATACGGCTTGAAGCTGGTCCCGTCGCTCCTGATGCAGGATCTCAAGATGCTGGAAAACGACAACCTGATCCATCCTGAAATCCGAAACGCCATCAGGCAGATCGTTTCAGGGGACTCGACGCAGAGCGAGCTCGACCGCAAGGCCGATGATGCGCTTACAAGCATTCAGCCTGACGATGCTCCCGCAGACCCTGATGATGAGCCTGCCGGTGAAAGACAGGATGATGGCGCGGATAAAGCGGATGAGCCGGCCTCGTGAGGCTATCCTTCGATTGATTCCATGCCTGCCGCGGCCTGCCGGTAATAAAGTTAACAATTTAACAATTTCGTAAAATTCGATCTTTTTCATTGACAACACGGGCTTTTCGTTTATATAAAACAGGGTCAATTTCATTTAGGGTGAAATTCATAATCAGCATTAAAAAAACCATGTAATGTAGGAGGACGACAATGTTCAAGGAAAAATTACCAGCAAAGCTTCTCATCCTGACCCTTGTGTTCGCGGTCGGGGCCCTGGGCTGGGCCTGCGACGGCGACGGGAACGGTGATGAAGATGCCGACGGCACGGACACGGTCGGGGATGACGTCCCGTCCGAGACAACCCCGGACGGGGAGGATGTCGTTCCGGATGAGGGCGAAGATCCGGTCGACGTTCCCACGGAAGACGTCGTTGACGATGACCATGATGTTCTGCCCTGCCCGGCAACGTGCCAGACCACTCCGGCGCCGGGGGAGATCGGCGCGGAATGCACGTCCCACGATCAGTGCGACTTCGGGGCCATGTGCTACACCGAGGACATCGAGTTCTTCAACTCCGAGATGTACGTGAACAACCCCGGCGGCCAGTGCATGCTCATCGGCGCCGGCTCGGAAGGCTGCGACCCCGACGTTCCGGCCACGTGCCCGGCAGGCGCGGTCTGCCTCTATGCCGGTGAAAGCATGGGCCAGGAGTACTACGGATGTTTCGACGCCTGCGATCCTGTTGACACGTCCGGCAACCCCTATGACTACAACTGCGGCTGCCGCGTGGGATACACCTGCTCCATCACGTCCAATGCCTGCTTCGACGGCTGCTCCAACGACAGGTACTGCTGCGAGGCATGGTACGACACCAACGGCGACTTTGCCCGCGCCTCGGGAGAGGTATTTGTAAAGGAAGGCTGCACCAACACGTGCAACAACGGCGGCCTCTATGACGAGCCGGCCACGGACCCCGGGCTCTGCGCCGTTACCTTCGAGTGCATCAACGAAGGCGATGACACCAACGTCTGGGGAGGCCCGTGCGTGGGCGACGCCTGGTGCCCGCCTGACGGCAGGTGCCTGGATCCCTACCACTATGCCGATGTCGACGGTGTTCCCTACTGGCCGGGCGGCTACTGCATCAAGGACTCCTGCAACTACGTCGGAAGGGGATGCACCGACTTCGACGGCGCCTGCGCCAACCTCGGCTCCAGCACGGACCCCTTCTATGCCTGCGTGGCGCCGTGCCACTTCGGCAGGGACCTTGGCGACGAGGATTACGAGTGCAGGACCACGGCGGGAGAAGAGCAGGCATGCTGGCCCGTCGACACGACGTTCTGGCACACGCCGCCCGCCGGCGGCGAGGACGGGTTCTGCTGGAACTCGAACTTCACGACCGGCCTGTGCACCGACAATGACGCCGACCCGCTCAACTGCGGCGAGTGCGGAACGGTCTGCCGCATGGACATGGTCTGCGACACGGGCGAGTGCGCGTGCGCCGATCCACTGGTTGACTGCGACGGCGCCTGCATGGCCGTGGACACGATCGCCTACTGCGGCGACTGCGACACGGCATGCCGCGACGACCAGGTCTGCGACGACGGCTGCGTCTGCCCCGAGGGCACGCAGGACTGCGAAGGCGCGTGCGTGGCCATGAACGACCCCGGCTACTGCGGCGACTGCGACACGGAATGCCGCGGCGACCAGGTCTGCACGGGCGAGACGCCGGCATGCGCCTGCCCGGCGGGCGAGACCCAGTGCGGCACCGATCCCCTCGTGTGCGTGGACCTGCTGTCCGACCCGACCTACTGCTCGGCCACCGTGGACTGCGGCACCGTGCCCTGCGCGGACGCCACGCCTGTCTGCGACGCCGGCACGTGCGCGGCCGCGTGCACCACCGAGGGCCTGACGGACTGCTCCGGCGCGTGCGTGGACTTGAACACCAATACCGATCACTGCAGCGCCTGCGGCACTGCGTGCTCCGACGCGACGATGACCTGCGTGGCCGGCGCCTGCACATGCCCCGCGGGCCTGACCGACTGCTCCGGCGCGTGCGTGGACACGGACACGGATGCGGATCACTGCGGCGCCTGCGCCGATTCGGCATGCCGCGACGACCAGGTCTGCACGGACGGCGGCTGCGCCTGCCCGGCCGGTTTGACCGATTGCTCCGGCGCGTGCGTGGACACGGACACGGACGACGACCACTGCGGCGCCTGCGCCGATTCGGCCTGCGCCGATCACCTGCTGTGCGTGGACGGCGAATGCGCGTGCCCGGTCGGCCTCACGGAATGCGGCGGCGACTGCGTCAACACCGACACGAACGCCATGTACTGCGGCGACTGCGACACGGAATGCGATGACGGCGAGGTATGCGCGGCCGGCTCCTGCGCCGATGACTGCGGCGAGCTGGACGAGTGCGACTCCGGTCTTCCCATGGGCTCGCCCTGCACGGAAGACACGGAATGTGTCTCGCCTGACGGCCTCGGCCTCTGCATCGAGTTCTCGCTGGAAATGGAGCCGTTCTGCAGCGCCCAGTGCAACACGTCCTCAGCCGAGGACTACGCGCTGTGCGGCGGCGACGACGGAACGGGAATTGCCTCGGGCGCCTGCTGGTCCGGCATCTGCTGGGAAAGCTGCGACAGCCCCGACGGCGATCTCGGCGATAACGGCTGCACCATGCCCGATGACAATGCATGCTACGACACGACTCTGTTCGGGACCGGCGTCACGGCAGGCGATGGTCTCGACATGCCGGATGGTATCTGCGTCCCGGCCTGCACGAGCAGCGCCTGGTGCGCGGACTTCTACGGCATGCCCATGACCTGCAACACCGCCACGGGTGTCTGCGGCTAGGCAGGGAGAGAAAGAGCATGTTCATCTACCAGAAAAGGCCGAAAGTTGTAACGGGCCGCCGCAAGGCGGCCCGCCTCAGGGCATCACTGAAGGCCAAGCGCCGCAAGCGCAAGAAGCAGAAGGCCCAGTAGGGCGGACCCGGTCCGCCCGCTATCGGCTTTCGGCTTTCATTCCCACTACCCCCATTACTTGCATATGTTAATGCAGCTTCACGCCCTCGGCGTGCCTTGGGCGGGCCAAGGGCCCGCAGCACCACGGGGATCGAAGACCCAGGGTTAATTTATTGACAAATATGCTGCTTGGTTTATAAGAAAGTTTGCTTTTGGGATAATCATCATTTAAATAATAAAGGTAAAACCGGAGGAGTATCATGATGAAAAAAGAATTAATTCGAGTTTTATTGCCTGCACTGGTCTTTGCCGTGGGTGCGGCCGCCGCCGCATGCGACGACGGCAGCGGCACCGCGGACACGGGAACGGACATGGACGTCAGCCAGGACGACATGCTGTTCGACGCGGACATGGACGCGCCGCCGCCCGACGTGCCGGTGGATGTTCCCATCGACGTGACCGGCGACGACGGTGTTACGCCGGATGTCACCCCGGACATC
>JBDRLK010000240.1:0-3901 GCA_043813155.1 Pseudomonadota bacterium
ATGTGATCATGACCATGGTTTTCATTATTCGCCTCCTTATTAGTAACTATCATTCCTTTTTGCAAGATACCGCGCCTTACCGCAGCAGGACCGTGCCCTCCCGCCTTCCGGGCCAGACCGCCTCGAGCTCTTCGAACAGCCTCTGCGTCCGGGCAGGATCCTCGAAGTTGACGATCACGTATTCGGTGTATGTCCGGATCAGGACATAGGGTGGGATTCCGACCTCGATGAAGAGCTGCCCTTCTCCAAGCTCCTCGAGCCTGAAGTGGCCGCGCTGCGACCTTGCCCCCCCGTACCCGTTGGTTCGAATAATGATGCGCGGGATGCACTGCTCCAGGGAAATCGAGCTGATCTCCTGCATGGCGAACTCTTCCTCGTAGATCAGGCTCTCGACCTTGAAGGCTTCCGGGCTGACCGTTACCTTCGGCGGCCCGCTCTCGTGGTGAAACACCACCACCATGGCCGCTATGCCGGCCGCGAGAAAGGCGAGAAATACGGCCAGGATGATAAGACCTCTTCGCGTAGAGCGTTTGACCTGGTCCTGCTCCGAGGCCGTCAGCGGCTCGGGCGTGCCGATCTTTTTCTCGATGGCCCTGCACAGGGCATCGGGCTCGTCCGTCCCGATGCGCACGCGCTTTCCGCTTCGCAGCAGGAGCTCCACCGCCCAAAAACCCGAGACATTGTACAGGAGGCCGCCCGGGAAGCCGTGGATGCCCCAGCCCAGGATCCAGGAATTCCTGACCTTGCGGAACGTGCGTATGTCCGAATGAGTGAAATGCTTGCGAACGAGCCCCATGCCCATGTGGAACCTGACCTCATGGTCATCCACGACAACCGTCATCCAGCCGAAAAGCAGGACGCCGATGGGCGGGAGAAGAAATAACAGGGTCAAGAATCCATACTCGCCGATGGCCAGCTGCACCGGTACCAGGATTAAGTAGAAGAGGGCCATCGCAACGATGATCACCCATCCTGACTGCCTGTGGCGATATTCTTCCCTGAACATGGCGGCTACACAGTATATAACCTGTCTTCTCGGCGTTTTCAATATGCCAGGGCGTGCTTTTCTGGAAGGGGTCGGGCCGTGAATTGTGAATTTCATCCATTATTTCCATAAAATTATTCCATAGCGAACTTAACACCCCTCACGCTATGAAATAATTTCATGGGAAGACCCCGAAAAATTCACAATTCACGGCCCGGCCCCTTCTATTCCTTGCGCCTTTCGTGTAATAAACAACCACACCCATGCCGAAAATCAGGAACCTCAAGCGCTCCATTTCCCTGGTCCACCTCGTGGGCATTGAAATAGGCCAGTGCGTGGGCGCCGGGATCTTCGCGCTCACGGGCATTGCCCTGGCGAGGACCGGGCCTTCGCTTCCCCTCGCGTTCCTTGCGGCCGCCGTGCCCGTCGTGCTGGCCATGGCCGTTCTGGCCATGCTCGGGTCCGCCTACCCCGTCTCCGGCGGCACCTATTTTTACGGCTCCAGATTTTTTTCTCCGGTCGTCACGTTCACGGGCGTCTGGGGTTATATTCTCGGCGCGCTGCTGGGCATGTTCCCGCTTTTCGCCGTTACAGGGGCAACGTTCCTCAAAGCCGTGTTTCCCCGGGTGCCGGTCAGGCCGGCCGCGCTGCTGCTTCTTTTCATCTTTTTCGTCATCAACCTCCTGGGCGCGAAAATCGCATCATGGATACAGGCCGTGTTCGTGGGAATCCTTCTTGTGGCCCTGCTGGTCTTTATCGGGATGGGGCTGCCGGAAATATCCCGGCAGAACCTCTCCCCCCTGTTTCCCGGCCACGCGGGAGGGTTCCTTGTCGCCTCGTCCATACTCACCTTCACGCTCCTGGGCGCCAACGCGGCCGTGGAGCTCGGCGATGAAATCATCAACCCGAAAAGGAATATCCCCCTGTCCTTCCTCATCTCCATCCCCGTCGTGATCATCATGTACTGCCTCATCGGCCTTGTCGCGGCCGGCGTTCATCCCTGGGGCGGCGGCGAAAAAACGCTCTCCCAGATCGCGGGGCGCTTCCTCGCAGGATGGCCTTTTGTCTTTTTTGTCCTGGGCGGGGGGTTTCTCGCGATCGTGACGACACTGAACTCGACCTACCTGTGGGGGACGAAATCCCTGATCGTCATATCCAGGGACGGGCTGTTTCCGGAAAAGCTCGCGGCCGTGAACAGGAGGTTCGGCACGCCGCACTGGCTGCTCACCATTGTTTTCGCGATCTCCTCGGTTTCACTCTTCATCGTGGGCGACAGGATCGAGACATTCGCGATCATCGCCTCTCTCGGCGCCATCATGATCTTCGCGCCGGTCATGGGCGCTGCCCTGAGGCTGCGATCCGCCCACCCCGGGATCTATGCCCGCTCCAGGGTCAAGCTGAAAGGCTTCTTCTATTACGCCGCCCCTGTTGCAGGGCTTCTTCTCGCGGCCCTCATCATGGTCATCCTCCTCATCGACCTGTCCACTCACGATAACGGGGTTTTCTTCATCTTCCTCTTTGCCGGCTGGATTATCGTCGGCGCCGTCTATTCGTTCTTCAGGTTCAGGAGCGTCAAAAAAAGGCCCGGGTTCAATGTTTTTGATGTTGAGGATGACAAATCGCAGGACTGGTGATAGCTTAACAGCAGGCACGAGAAATATGATACCATACAAGCGGGAGGTATTGGGAATGAGAGCTTTGGCAATCCGCATCGCATGTTTGATCCTTCTGCCCGCGCACCTCGCGTGCGGCAGCGCGCGAAGCGGCAGCGGCCTGGACGGCGACACTGACGCGCTGCCCGACGGCTGGGACGCTTTGGGCGACGGCGTGGACGTTGACCCGGGCGATGCTGCGGCGGACGGGTCCGATCCTGCCGACGGCCTGGACGCTTCCGAGGACCGGGCGGAGTGGGACTGGAGCGACGACATCGTCGACGAGACGCACGCGGGCATGGGCCCGGGCACCGGGAATGACTATCATCCCGGCCCTGACAACTCCAACGGCGTGGGCCTGAACGACGACGGCTGGCTCGTCCTGGAGACCGACAGCATCGAGACCAATCACCTCTGGGTTGCCAACTCGGGCGAAGGCACGGTCTCCAAGATCGACGTCACCACGGACACCGAGGTGGGCCGCTTCTACACGGGCCTGGGTGAGCTCAACGCGGACCCGTCCCGTACGTCCGTGGACCTTGCGGGCGACGTTTTCGTGGGCAACCGGGCCAACAACTACCCCTCGGGAACGGAGTATGTCTCGAGCGTCACGAAAATCGCGGCGCATGAGTCGCGCTGCGTGGACAGGGACGGGGACACCATCTACGACACGTCCACGGACTCCACGCCCCTGCCGCGCAACGACGGCTCGGACCCGCACGTGCCCGCGGGGGAGTCCACGGACGAATGCGTGCTCTGGACAAAGAACATCAATGCCGAGCCGAACGGGTGCACGGGCTGCAGGGCCGTGGCCGCGACCGCTGAAACCGGCATCGACTTCGAGGTGAACGGCCACGTGTGGGCCGGCTGCTGGAAGGACAACGCCATCTACAAGCTCCACGGCAACACGGGCGAGGTCCTGTCGAGCTACGTGCTGCCCAGCTGCCCCCCCTACGGGTTCGTGCTGGATGATCTTGGCAGGCTGTGGGTCTCGTGCCGCGACGCGTGGCACGGCACCGACCCCAAGTACGCGTCCATCGCCTGGATCGACACCACGACCGGCGAGGAGCGCGTCATACCGCCCATCACGGAAACTTTCCCGGACGGCGCCAACGACCCCAATCCCTACGGCATTGCCATCAACGCGGACCGCCAGGTCTACATCACGACCTACGACGGCCACCTGTACCGCTACGACGAGGCGTCGGGCTGGACCCATGCGCCCGACACCATGCCCTCGCCCACCCGCGGCGTTGCCGTGGAC
>JBDRLK010000241.1:0-2582 GCA_043813155.1 Pseudomonadota bacterium
GGCGAGCCATAAAATCATGCGTGTTGTCTTCACGGTCTCAGCTCCTTTTATATTAAAACAGCTTGTGTTGAAGAACGGGCCATGAATCTACGTGACAACTATATCACGGGAGTTGAGCCGGAGCAATGCCTGCCCTGCCCGTAGTGCGGCCCGTTGGGGCCGCCAGTGACGAGGTGAAGCCAGCGGGGCTAACGCCCCGCACTACTGTCGATGCGTGGCGTCAGATCAGAGGGGGCGCGGTGATGCGCTGCATGTTGCCGCCGCCGGGGTAGTGGTAGCTCGTGGCAAAGCCGTAGCCCATGACCTGGAGGCTCACGGGAGCGTCGGCGTCGAGCGTGTGGGCGCCGCCCATGCTCACGTCGATGCGAAGCACGCTGTAGCCGCTGCTGATGGGCGTGGCGGGGACGGCGATGGCGATGCCGTCGAGCAGAACCTGCGTGCCGTCCGGCATGACAACGTCGGCAAAGCTGAAATCATAGTCGTCCGGCGCGAGGAACACGTAGTTCTCGCGGTACTGCTCCACGGGAAGCACGTTGCTCTGGGCAGGGTCGCCCTTGTAATCGAGAAGATGGCCCGGGTCGGAAAGACCGCTTCCCAAAAGGAAGCTCGTGACCGCAAAAGACTTGTCGCCCACGATCTCGAAGTCCTCGTCCACGATGCCGAGGTCATAGACCCGGCCCGCCGTCAGGGTGGTGGGCGCGTCGGCCGTGGGCGGCCCCGAAGGGTAGTAGACCGTCGTGCCGTCCTCGTTTCCGTAGAGTCGCACGACGTGGCCGATGGGCACGCCTCTGGCGTTGGTGGGAACGGCAACGAAGTAATGGCTCCCGAGGCTCTCGGCCGGGAACACGGACTCCTCCATGTGGTCGCAGGCCCCGTACTCGTCGGGCATGTAATGGCAGGGCGCGCCCGACATGACCAGGATGGGGCTGCCCGCGTTCAGGACCGAGCCCGACAGGTCCGTGGTGTTGGTGCCCGCGATGCGCACCACCTCGCCCCGGTCGATGGTGAACTCGAAAATCGCGCCCGGGCCCGCGGCCGGGATGTCGTCCCCCCCGGCGACCTCTCCTTCGGGGGCGACCTTGACCTTGACCAGTGTGCCGTCCTGGATCCCGGTAACCGAGAAGTAGCCGGGCTGCTTCACGTCCTCGCTGTTCTGGCCTGCCGGGGCCGTGATGCGGTAGTTGCCCGTGGCCGTGGTGCTGGGCAGCAGCAGGGAGGCGTCGTTGGTGTAGGAGTTGCACCCGAACATGCAGTCGCACCCTCCCCAGTCCTTGCCCGCCGGTCCGCCCTGGGGGCCGTACTCGATGGGGTTGAACTGGTAAACGGTCACGGGCTGCGTGCTCGTGAGGTGATAGGCGCCTCCGGGCACGCGCTTGCTGTACAAAGGCCCGCCGTCCCCGCCGGGATCCGTGTCGCACATGCCGGTCCAGTGCTTCAGCTCGGCCACCCAGGGAAGGAAGAACTTGGTCAGGCCCGAAGGCGGCACCGTGCCGCTGTCGATCATGGCCCCGTCACGCTCGATCAGGATTTCCGCGGTCTCGGCGCTCGTGTTGGACACGACCACGGCATAATCGAACCATTCGCCCACCACGTTGGGAAGGATGGTGGGCCAGAAGTCGCACCCGATGTAGGTGTGCCGGTAAGCGGCCTCGGCGCACGACGTGGGGTCGACGTACTCCTCGTCCTCGGCATCCGGGATAACGACGTCCCGGTCCGTGGCCGGGTCATCGGCCGTGTCCTCCTGAGTGTCCGTGTCCCCGTCGAAAAGCTCGATTTTTTCATCAGACGCGCACCCGTGCCACGTGAGGGCCAGTGCGATCACTATTGCAGTCATGCTCTTCATGGTGTCTCCTTATTGGTCTTCCCGTTTTTCGCGCACCCTGCGGCGATTTTCTGCGCATCCGCCGCCATCCCGCCGCCTGCCTCTACATTTAACCATGATTGCGGCTCAATCGCAAGAAAAGACGAGCCCCTTTTAAGTTGCATTGACACAACGAGCATGGCTTGTATAATTGATGCATGAGTAGAAACATGAAGAGAACCGTTATAACGGTAATAATGATGAGCGTTTTGATGTTCGCTCCTGCCGGCGGGTGCGGCTCGGGGCAGGACAATGGCGTGACACTCGATACGCCGGGCAACGGGGACGACCCTGGAACAGTGGATGACCCGGCGGACGAAGATTTGACGACCCCCGACGCGCCGGACCCGGACGCACCGGGCTACGACGCTCCCGATCCCGACGCCCCCGCTCCCGACCTGCCGGAAACGGACACGCCGGCCACGGACACGCCGGCCGGCGACCTGCCCGGGACGGACGCCTGGGACCCGGACGCGTGGGAATACATCTGCGACGAGGAGGATCTCGGCCTGCAGTACGACGTGAGCTCGGACGTGCTCATCGTGCTCGACCGCAGCGGCAGCATGATGGGCATGCTGGGCCGCGTGGAGACAGCCATCAACACGATCGCGTCGGCCTCGGACGACAAAATATGGTTCGGGCTCATGCCCTTCCCGAGCTCCGTGCTTCCCAACGAGTGCAGGCTGCTCAACCCCTTCAGCGAGTGCTACGCGCCCACAAC
>JBDRLK010000242.1:0-2698 GCA_043813155.1 Pseudomonadota bacterium
GCGCCCGCCTGGCAAGGCGCGGGGTCCCCATCCCGACGGAGGCGTAGTCGTTCTACGTCGAGGAGGGATGGGGTGCAGCAACGCAGCCAGGCGGGATGGATCGGCGTCCAGAAGGTGAAATAATTTTTGAGTGGCTCCTAAAGCCCCTGCACTGCCCACCCCCCCAGATATGCAGGCGGCGTGAGTCGGGCTGCGGAACGGCAACTATTCAAACTTGTTTGTTGACTATTGGGCGATTCGTTACAATAATGTGATGTTTGCACGATGAAGACGGCTTCCAAAATATTTTTTCTGGTCCTTTCGGCCATTATTCTGTCGCCGGGCGGAATTGCGAAGGCGGGCAAAAAGTCTCCTGGATGGAAGGATATTTACCCGGGCGCGAAGCTTCTGAAGCACGTGAAAATGATTTCCGGAGAGCCGGTGCGGTTTTACGCTGTTTCCATCGATCTGACACGGCCCGGCACCGAGGTCGTGGTCTCGCCTCCAAAGTACAAGGGGGCGAAGACGAGCAAGTTCGTAAAAGATATGGGCGCCCAGGTCGGGATCAACGGCGGGTTCTGGACCCTGGTTTCGCACAAGCCCCTGGGCCTGGTTGTCTCGGCGGGCCGGAAGTGGCCCGAAGCCGACGACGACAAGGAACACGGGTTTCTCGCCGTGACAAAGGAGGGAAGGGCGTGGGTTTCGCCTCCCGAGGAGCTGATCACGAACGTGGGAAGCGATCTTCTTATGGCCATGCCTGGCACTCCCATGATCGTCCGCAGCGGCGAAGCCGGGAAGGTCAGGGGCTGCGGCTACGTGTGCATGAAGCATCCGCGGGCCGCGGTGGGCGTCGACCGGGCAGGGGAGACGCTCACGTTCGTGGTCGCAGACGGGCGCCAGGAAGAAAGCGCGAGCATCAAGCTGAAGGACCTTGCCGATTTCATGATCGAGCTGGGCGTGTGGGACGCTCTCAATCTGGACGGGGGAGGGTCGGCCACGCTGTTTGTTGAAAACAGGGGCGGTGTGGTCAACAATCCGTGCGAGGGCTCCGAGCGAAGCGTGATCAACAGCATCGCCGTCATCTTCAGGGAGAACGAGGAGGACGCCGCAGCGGGAAGCGTTGCCGCCGCGTCGATCGTTCCCCCCGCCCGCGTCGCCGGGGAGGCCCCGTCAAAAGCGAAAAACCGCATTCGATTCTCCGACAGCGACTTTGTTTACGGGGGCGATATCGAAAGCCCGCCGAGAATGAAAAAGATCACATCGGCGGCGGGCGCCGCCGGGATCCTTTTTCTGGTCGTGGCCCTTTCCTCACTGGTCATTGTCGTAAGAAAGCGGAGGAAAAAGCGGTCTTGAACCCCGGATCCCCCCGGCCCGCGTTCCATGCAATGCAGGGCAAGTCCTTTCTTGTCATCACCTTCTGCCTTCTTCTCCATCATGGCTGTCGCCGGCCCGGCAAAGAGCCGATCGACGCATTGCCTTCCCCGGCCGAGTCGCCGATGCCGGCGGACGCCGGGCCGCCTGTCATGGACGAAGCGGCTGATGCGAAGGATGCGAAGGACGCAAAACCGCAAAAGCCGCAGCTCCCGGTGGAGGATGCGCCTCCCATCCCGGAGTACGTGCATGAGCGGGACCTCAAGCAGGCCTCTCCCGGCGAATGGATCGACATCCGCAACACGGGCGCCACGGAAAAGCTCATGCTGGAAGGCAAGCTCGTTTGGGGAAGAACGAAAACCAAGGTCAAGATCCTGAAAAGAGTCGGCGATGACGTCAAGCGCGTGATCTTCCTGGGTGAGATCGATGGGGAGGGCAGGACGATCAAGGTCCAGATCAAGGTGCCCCAGGAAAGCTACAATGAGTGGAGGGGGGAAATACACGCCTACAACCTCGGAAAGAAGCTGGGGCTGCCGCTTCCGCCGGTCGTGCTGCGCACCTTCAAGCGGTCCGATTTCGCCCGGGCAAGAAACGCGATGACGGAGGAAGAAATGGAGATCATCGACTGGAGCGGAAAAAGCTCGGAGCGGGTCGAAGGCTCCGTGCGCTATTGGGTCGAGAGCCTGAACCCGCGCAAGGTGGGAGGGAAGGTCGCCGACGAGGAGTACCTGCAGCAGGCAGCCGCGGCCCTGCACCCGGCCAACAGGGCGAGCCTCGTCGAGGACTACAAGCCCTATCTGGACCTGGGCAGGATGTTTGTTTTTGATTACCTGATTTACAACAACGACAGGGCGAGAAACCTGGGCACCATGGTCTTTCCCGACGGGAGCGTGAAGCTCATCCTGTTCGACCACGGGCTGGCCTTCGGCATCCAGAACAAGAGTAAGAAAATCAGCTTCGATTACCTCGACAGCATGCAGATGCTTCCCGCGGACATGCTTGAAGTCCTGGAGACGATGACCAGGCCGCAGCTCGATGACCTTCTGGATGCGGGCACAAACAACAGGCTGAGGTTGAAGGAGACGGTCATTTCGCAGCTGTGGGACAGGCGCGGCGAGATCGTCGACAAGGCGCAGGAGCTGCGCGCCAGGTGGGGCGAGGCCGCCTTTTATTAGAAGCCCTGGTGCTGCGGGCCCTTGGCCCGCCTCGAATACGAATCGACACAAAGGCACGCCGAGGGCTTCTATAGGCACGCCAAGGGCGTGCAGCACCAAACGACCTGGATCAATACCAGTCCTTATCGGGCGGGGGAGCGGTCTCGCCGGGCGTTTCGATTATCCGGATGCCC
>JBDRLK010000243.1:0-5607 GCA_043813155.1 Pseudomonadota bacterium
CGGCTGGCAAGGCGCGGGGTCCCCGTCACGACGGAGGCATAGTCGTTCTATGTCGACGAGTGACGGGGTGCAGCAACGCAGCCAGCCGGGATGGATCGGCGTCCAGAAGTGGGAAGTTATTTTTTCGCGAGCCCTAAGGAATTCTCACGCCGAGCATCAGGCCCAGGTTGTGATCGTGCATCTTCTGCCCGGTGGATTGCACGCCATCGTCATCCTCCGTCTCCTGCCGCTGCAGTCCATAGTGGTACATGTAGCGCAGCTCGATGAAAGGCGAGAACACGCGCAGCTTGAGAATATCGAACCCGAACCCGAAGCCCAGCGAGATGCCGTGCGAATCCAGCTTGTCGCGGCCCTGGGCCCTTGAGATATAATCCGAGTACCCGAAAAGAACGACCGGGTAGAAAGCGGTTTTTGGGGACGCCATGACAGGGACCTTCATTCGAAGGAGAAGCCGGACGAAGATATCCCTTTCGCACGAGGCGCACTCGGTCTTGGACCCGCCTTCATTCTTGACGTGGTTGACCCTGGGAAACGAGAAGTTGAGCTCCAGGCCCGCGAAGACTTTTTTCCCGGCCAGGGCCTCGATATAGAGCCCAAGGCCGCCGTTGAGCTGACCGTAAATTTCGGAAACAGCATCGGACGCGCTTTCGTATTCCCATGTGTTCTTGCCGCGCTCAAGCATGACGAAGGAACCGTAGATCCCGAGTCCGCCGCCTTTTTTCCTCGGGTATTTGTAGCTCTTCCCGGGGGGCTTTGGCGGCTCCGGGGGCGGCTCCCTGGGAGGAGGCGGATAGTCCACATACTTTTCAGGAGGCTCCACGACAAAGGGCGGAGGCTCCTTGGGTATGGGCCTCGGCTCTCCCCATCCATCGCCCACGGACTCGTACGGGTAGGGCAGGAGCACGGGGTATTCCACGTCACCCGTGCCTTCCGCCGGGTCCATCTTCACCTTTGAGGCGGCCGTGGAAATGCAATTGTAGACCTTTGAGTCGGGTCGGGGCTTGATCGAGCTAAGCTGCATGGTTCCGTCGCTGCGGATGAAAACCCTGACATTGATGGCGGGCGGGTGGATTTTATCCTTGACACACTCGAAGATCGCGTACCTGAACCCAAGGTCGATCAGTCCCTGGTCCACGGCATCCCCGGGCTCGGGCTCGGGAGCTTCCTCATCCGCCGCTTTTTTCGCCGCGTCTTTCATGGCCTTATCCAGGCTCATGACTTTTTCCTTTCCATTTCCCTTGCCCTTTGCCTTTCCGGCGGCCGAGGCTTTTGCGGGTTTCTTGTCTTTATTCTCTTCGTCCGCGCGCGCTGAGCCGCCGGGCGCGACTGAAAGACAAAGCAGCCCGATAAAAAACCCGAATGCATAAGCCGCGTATTTCATCAATACACCTGGATGTCTAAAGGTATCACGATGTTGCCATTCCCATTTATGCATTCATTTGAATATAAGTTCAACTGTTTTTTCATGATAAGGCGCGAAGAAGGCGCGCCCACGTCAATCAGGTCGGTCGGATGCGGCTGCGCGATCGTATAAAAATTCCAGGAGGGGGGCAGTGAGGGCAGGGGGGCCTGCAGGCTCCCGGGCGGCTAGATCAGCAGGCCGCCTTCGGAAGGCACAACGATGTACACGTTTCGAAGGTCGAGCGGCGTCATGCCGGGCACGTCGTGGACCTCGATCTGGGCCTTGAAGATCTGCACCCGGCTCGTCTCGGGCAGAAAATCGTTCTGAAAGGTGATCTCGAAGGTGATGGTCGTGCCCCCGGACACGCCGTAGAACGTGGTCTCGTCGAAGCTCGTGGCGCTCGTTGCGCGGATCGGCCGGATGGCCTTCATGAACAGGGTCGCGTCCACCTCGTCGCTGGTGTCGTCGATCTGCCTCGACGTCACGTCCTGGGTCTCCGCGCCGACCAGGTCCACGATCCCGCTGACAACGGACTCGCTCACGTTGCCGGACGGCGCCACGTACACCGTGAGCGCGCCGTCGGAAGACCGCGAGCCCGTGGCCTCGGCCAGGGACTCCAGGTCGGCCCTGCCCGCCGCAATGCCCATGAATCGCACGGCCGCGCCCACGGTCTTCACGTTCCTGGCGTTGAGCGTGTTGATGGTGTCGCTCCAGCTGACCGCGCCGACCGAGCCGTCGTAGTTATACGAGCCGCTGGGCGAGTTGTGCGTGGGCGCGTCGGTCACGACCACGATGATGGGGTGGCTGTCGATGCGAAAGCAGGCCATGCCGAAGGCGTCGACGCCGCAGTCGCCGCTTGTCGCAGCGAAAAGCCCTTCGAGCTGGGACTCGGCCTCGTCCGCCCCGCCGCCCGCGCGCAGGCCGTCGAGCGCTGACTGGACCGCCGCGATGTCGGTCGTCATGGCCCGCCGAAGCTCGAAGGTCCAGTCGCCCATGTCGCCGTAGGTGCCGTTCGGGAAATCGCGGAAATCGCCCACGCCCATCATGACGTCCGCGATCGCGGCGTTGGCAGCCGGAACGATCACGGTGGAGAGCGAGGTGCGCACGTTGGTGATGGCCAGCGACATGCTCCCCGTGGTGTCCACGAGGAAAAAGATGTCGCCCTTGCCCAGGCGCGCGGTGAAGTCGAGCTCCCGCAGCTGGGCAGGGTCCTCGTAAGGCAGCACGACGTAGAAATCCTCGGGGGGAATGACGCTTCCCGGGTCCAGGGGGTTCGTGCCGGCCAGCACCTCCACGCCGTCGCCAAGGCCGTCGCCGTCCGAGTCCGGATTATGCGGGTCGGTGCCCCTGGCCGCTTCGTCGTCGTCGGGCAGGCCGTCGTTGTCCGCGTCGGGCGGCGGCGGGGTCGTGTCGACAGGGGTATCCGGCGTCGTGTCCGGGACGTCCATGTCCGGCGGGGGGACGCTGTCGTCATCGACCGTGTCCTCGATGGGCAGGTCCGCGCCGGCGTCACTGTCCGGAATTTCCGACCCCGTGTCCTCCACGCCGCAGGCCCAGGCCGACAGAAGCTGCAGCAGGCAGGCTGCCTGAATGAAAAAAACCGCGCGTCCGCGAAGCAGAATAACCATCATGGTCTCCTTGCGAAAAATAAAATATTGATACTGAAAAGCTCCCTTTAAGTTCAAATTACCCGCAACATGCCCACGTGTCAACTAAATCCCGGCGTAAAATAAAATTCCCGGCAGCACCTTTACCTTGACGCGCGCCTCTTGTACCATTGTTTCCATGTTGCAGCGCTGCGCGCATATACTGCATATCGGCCTCCTGGCCGCAATGCTTTCCTGCGGATCGGGGTCGAGCGTCGAGGGGGACGCTGACGCCGAAGCACCGGACGGCGATGATGCCGCGGATTCGGACTTCATCGAGGCCGGGGACGTGCCCGGCGCTGACGGCGACGCGGTTGAAGATGAAGGAGAGGACGATGTTCCGCCCGACCCTGCCGCAGACCCCGACGCGCTCGATACGGTCGATGACCCGCTGCCCGAAGACGGCGAAGACACGCCCATGGACAGCGACGCGCCGGACGCGCCGGCCACGTTCCTCGTTTTGACCGTCAACCTGAAACACCCGCTTCTCGGCCTGGAGGACGCAAGGGCGCGGCTGCAGATCGTGGCCGACGCCATCAACGCCAGGCAGCCGGACATGGTGGCGCTGCAGGAGGTGATCAGGCCCGACGGCGAAGCGAGCTTCGCCGAGCAGCTCGGCGGGCTGACGGGCTACGAATGGTTCTGGGAATTCACCTATCGCGTGCCCATGTCCTATGACGAGGGGATCGGCGTCCTGAGCCGCTGGCCCATCGTGTGGCACGAGTCCCGCGAGCTTCCGCACATCGACCTTGTCCTTTTCAGGCGCAGGGTGCTGGGCGCGCGCCTGGCCACGCCGCACGGGGACGTGCAGATGTTCTGCTCGCACATGACCACGGACTCGGACCCGACCGTGGAGGCGGACCAGGCCCTGGCGGTGTTCCGGTTCATCACCGACAACCCGTCCCCGCTCCCCGGCTTTTTCGCCGGCGACCTGAACGCCGAGCCGGACACGCTTGCCATGCGTTTTTTCCGCGGCGAGGCCGGGCACGAGGACGTGACCGGGAACCTGGCGGACTCGTGGATGACCGTCAACCCCGACGACCCGGGCTACACCATGAGCTCGAGCGATCCCGCGCGCCGCATCGACTACATATACATGATCCCGGGAACGGAGCAGACGGCCGAGGTCGTTTCCTGCGAGCTCATGTTCACCGAGCCCGTGGGCGGCCGTTACGCCTCGGATCATCTCGGCGTGCTCTGCCTGTTCTCCCTTCCGGACGCGTGATTGTCGGTTTATTGGCGGGGTGTTTATTGCCGGGGTTGCCATCAGCCTTCCAGCTGTGCTACATAGCTCATTCCCTCCAGCCAGAGGAGGGGAGGCTTTATCTCCCGTTCTTTCGGGTAGGCTTTAGCCTCCCGTTCTTTCGGGTAGGGGAGGCTTTAGCCTCCCAAAGGATGGGCGACTAAAGTCGCCCCTACCCACGTTTGAACGGTAAAATGTCATATAAAGGAAAACATCAAGGAGGAAATCATGGAAAAGCTGAAGCATGTGTGCAGGGGGATGCTGCTGATCGCGGCCGTCATGGCCATTGCGGCTGCCTGCGGCCCGCCGCCCGGATTCCCCATACAGTCGAGCAATCGCGTGAGCGCCAGTGTCTCGTCGCCCGTTCCGCCGCCTGCTCCTCCCGGGCTCGGGCCGGCATGCAGCGTGAACGATGACTGCCTGAGGGGCCAGATCTGTGTCCAGGGCAGCTGCCGCGAGTCGGGCGTGGGCACGCCCTGCCAGTCCGACTATGACTGCAAGGAGCCCGCGTTCTGCATCCTGGGCTCGTGCAGGCAGCTTGGCAACGCGGGCGAAGCCTGCCAGTACAACAATGACTGTGTCGCGGGCATGATCTGCTCCAACGCCGTGTGCGCGCAGACCGTGTCGGGCTCGCCCTGCGCCACCGATACTGACTGCAATGCCCCGGATTACTGTATTCTGGGCTACTGCCAGTCTCTCCAGGGGGCCGGCGGCTACTGCAGCGCGGACCAGGACTGCACGGCCGGCCTGGTATGCGCGTACGGCATATGCAGCACGTCGACGGGCGGTTACGCGTGCAGCCATGACAATGACTGCATCAGGCCGAACTACTGCATCCTTGGAGCCTGCCGTCCGCTCGGCATCCAGGGCGAGACGTGCCAGTACAACTATGATTGCGAGGCAGGCCTCATCTGCTCCGGGGGCCTGTGCGCCATGAGCGCGGCCGGCTCTCTGTGCAAGACGGACAATGACTGCAATGCCCCGAATTACTGCATACTCGGCTCCTGCCGTCCCCTGTCGGACGCGGGCGGGCCCTGCGGCCTGAACCAGGACTGCCTTGCCGGCATGGTGTGCACGAACGGACAATGCATGGTATCGGGCCTGGGCACGCCCTGCAGCGCGGACACGGACTGCAATGCGCCGGATTACTGCATCGTGGGCTACTGCCGGCCCCTGTCGGGCCAGGGCGGCGTGTGCGCCGCGGACCAGGACTGCCTCTCGCCGCTCATCTGCCAAAACGGCATGTGCATCTAATCAAGCGCATTGGCAGGTGCCGTAAAGGTTGGTTGCCGCCCTTGAAATGCCGCCCTCGAAAT
>JBDRLK010000244.1:0-15071 GCA_043813155.1 Pseudomonadota bacterium
TACGGAGGAAACCATGACGGTCAAGCATCTGGGCGATATCGACGAAAGGGAAATCATCCACGGGTATCACGTGAAATTCGTGCACTCAAAGAACGTGACAGTGGCCTACTGGAACGTCAGGGCCCTGTCCGTCATGCCCGAGCACGCCCACCCCCACGAGCAGGTCGTGAACCTGATCGAGGGCAAGTTCGAGCTCACGGTCGACGGGAAGACCCACACGCTCGTACCCGGCAGCGTGGTGATCATTTCTCCCGACGTGAAGCATTCGGGCAAGGCGGTGACGGACTGCCGCATCATCGATGTTTTCCATCCCGTTCGGGAAGATTATCTCTGATCCCCGCGCCCGCCGGGAGGGAAGGTATTGTTAAAAAACCTGTCCGGGTTAAAAGGTACGTGCATTCGATCCGCCACTCAAATACCCCAAAGGAGGGAACCATGACGATAGAAGAAATAAAGTTCGAAGATCTGAACACAGGTGAGTTCATCACGAAGAAAGTCGATGAAATCTCACGCGCGGCCGGCGACGGGACCGTGGTCAATGCCCTGTCCGGCGGCGTTGACTCTTCGGTTGTCACCATGCTCGCCCACAGGGCCCTGGGCGACAGGCTCAAGACCTATTTCATCGAGAACGGCCTGATGAGAGAGGGCGAGCCGCAGCACATCGTCTCGCTGTTCAGGGACATGGGCGTCAAGGCGCAGATCGTGGACGCGCAGGAGCAGTTTTTCACCGAGCTGAAGGGCAAGACCGACCCCGAGGACAAGCGGGAGGCGATTACAAAGACGTTCTATGCCATCGTGTTCGCCAGGCTGGCCAGGGAGAGCGGCGTCGAATACGTCCTGCAGGGGACGAATTACACGGACGTGGAGGAGACCGTGGCGGGAATCAAGCGGCAGCACAATATCATCGAGCAGCTCGGCATCGACCCGCAGAAGGAGTATGGGTACAAGATCCTGGAGCCCATCATTCAGCTGCGAAAATCCGGCGTGCGTGCCGTGGGAAAGGAGCTCGGACTGCCGGAGGAGCTGTACAACAGGCCCCCGTTTCCGGGCCCCGCCCTGGCCGCCAGGGTTATCGGGGAAGTCACGCCGGATCGCGTGAAGCTCGTCAGGCATGCCACGGCCATCGTGGAAGACGTGCTGAGCGCGTCAGGTGCTTTCCAGTACCTGGCCATCCTGCACGAGGACAAGGTGACCGGCCTGCGCGACGGAAAGCGCGACTATGGCTGCCAGATCGAGGTGAGATGCTGGGAGAGCACGGACGCGGTAACCGGTACGCCCACGAACCTGGCGTTCGAAACGCTGGAAAAACTGGGTGACAGGATATCGTCCGAGGTGCCGGGCGTTGTGAGCGTGACGTACAACATCACTAAAAAGCCGCCCTCGACCATCGAGGCCGTCTGATTCAGGCGTAAACCCTGCTTTTCCGTTCCCCTTTTTACGGGTTGCCCCGGCCGGCGATTGCATATATAATCGAAGCGATTTCATGGAGGCGAAGGATGAGTAAAAGATTCCTAATGACCGCGTTCGGAAAGGACAGGCCCGGAATCGTGGCCGATGTGGCCGGGATGGTCTATGACAGCGGCTGCAACCTGGAGGATTCCGCCATGACCTGCCTGGCGGACGAGTTCGTCGTTATCCTGCTGTTTTCAGGATACAAGGAAGGGCTTGAAGCAAGGCTGTACGCGGGAATCAATAATCTGGAAAAGGAAAAGGGGATCACCATATTCTACAGGCCGCTCTCGGCAGCCGAGGGCAGGGTCCTGGAAGCCGGAGAGGCGGAGGTGCATACCCTGCACGTGGAAGGTTATGACCAGGCCGGGATCGTTTACAAGGTGAGCAAGTGCCTGGCGGATCACAAGGTCAATATCACCGACTTGAGCTCCATGATGAAAAAGTCGCCGGAGAGCGGGGCGAACATTTACTCCATGGAAATAAAAATCCAGGTACCGGAGGATACGTCCATGGAGGAGCTGGACAAGGGGCTGGCCGGAATAGAGGAAGACCTCAACGTGGACATCACGAGGATCAAGTCCAAGTGCCCGTGACCTACCGCCTTCCCCGCAGCTTTGCAAGAAGCCTGAGAATCTCCAGATAGAGCCAGACCAGCGTCACCAGAAGGCCGAAAGCCGCATACCATTCCATGTACTTGGGCGCTCCCTGTTCCACGCCGCTTTCGATGAAATCGAAATCCAGGACCAGGTTCAGGGCGGCAATCACAACGACAAAGAGGCTGAAGCCGATGCCGATGATCCCGCTCTCGTGGATATAGGGGACGTTCAGGCCGAAGAATCCCCCGATAAAGGAGATGGCGTAGATTATGACAATGCCGCCCGTGGCCGCCACCACGCCGAGCCTGAAATTCTGCGTCACCTTGATGAGCCGCGTCGTGTACGCGGCCAGAAGGCATAAGAGCACGCCGAAGGTAAGGGCCACGGCCTGGATCACGATGCCCGGGAACCTTGCTTCGAACACCGCGGAAATCCCGCCTATGAACAGGCCCTCCAGGATGGCGTAGACGGGGCCGGTCACAACGGCCCAGCTCCTCTTGAAAACCGTAACGATCGCGACGACAAAACCGGCGATGGCCCCGCCGAGCACATAGGGAATGACGGCCTCGTACCCGCCTCCCCTGAAGAAGAGAGTCCAGGGCCAGAGCGCGGCGCCCACGGCCAGGACCAGAAGGATCGCCGTCCTGTTCACGGTGCCCTGGAGCGTCATGGCCTTCCGGTCTGCATAGGGCGCGAACTGCTCGAATGTCTTTTTGTTCAGTGCCGGATTTGCTGTTCTCATGGTTTTTCCCGACAGGCAGGCCAGGCTTGCCCCGAGCGCAGGCGAGGGGGCCGCGCCTGCCTGCAGCTACATGCAGTAATACCCCAGGTTGTCGTCCACCCAGCCGCAGACCTGGCCGCAGACCGTGCAGTCGCGAATCTTGAGCTCCCCGTCCTCGCACCACCGCGCGCTGTTGTTCTCATCGCACCTTCCCGCCCGGCCGATGATCACGCACTCGAGGATGCAGCGGTGCAGCCCGTCCTCCAGGGCGCCGCACAGCGTGCCGGCCGGGCAGGGCCAGGTGTTCACGATCCCGCCCTCGCACCAGACGGCCGTGTTGCCTTCGCATTGGCCCTCGAATGTTTCATCGCCGCAAGGGCTCGGAGGATACACGCAGCGGTAGGTGCCGCCCGGATCCAGGCCGCAGATTTGACCATAGGCGGCGCAGTCCGCGCTCATGACGGATTCGGATTCGCACCAGACGGCCGTGTTGCCTTCGCAGCGCCCCACGAGCGTCTCACCCATGCAGGGGTCGGACGCGGGGATGCAGCGGTAGTTCCCGGCCCAGTCCGGGGCGCATATCTGGCCCGTTGCATTGCAGTCCGCGCTCTGGACGGTGTTGGACGCACACCAGACGGCCGTGTTGCCGTCGCACCTGCCCGCGTAGGTTTCGCCCCCGCACAGGTCGGGCGCGGTGATGCACCGGTAATTCCCGTCCCCGTCGACGCCGCAGGCATACCCCCTGGAGGGGCAGTCCAGCCTGTACACGGTCTCGTCCTCGCACCACACGGCTTCGTCGCCGTCGCACCTTCCCTGCAGCGATTCCCCCCCGCAGGGGTCGGTCCCTGCCGCGCAGCGGTACTGGCCGCTGCCGTTCAATGCGCAGGTGCCGTAGCTCGCGTCGCAGTAGTCCAGCCTTATGGTCGATGACTCGCACCAGACGGCGACGTTGCGGTTGCAGCGGCCCGTGGCCGTCTCGCCCAGGCAGGGATCTAAGACAGGGACATAGTCGTCGATAAAACCGCAGTAATAATCCGTCCTGGGGTAATGAGTCGTGCCCGTGCACTCGGGGCCGCTGCCCGAGGACACCACGCCCATGACGTATACCTTCCCGTCGCCCATCGTGTAGAGCATGGGCCCGCCGGAATCGCCCTGGCAGGTTCCGGTGTCGGAGCCGCGGGCCGAGTAATAGTCGGAGCGCTCGCCGGTCACGGCAAGAGCCGTCCACCATCGCCTCGTGTTTTCCGTGTCCGTGGGCGTTGTTTTTCCGTATCCCACGGCCTGGATGGTCCGCCCGTACAGGCTCGTGGTCGGGCAGTTGACGGGGTAGGGCATCAAGCCGGTCGTCATGGGGTCGCCGTTTACGAAAACGAGGCCCACGTCGTAATTCGGCGCTTCGCCCCTCCATAAGGGGTGGGCGACCCAGTCATAGGCCGAGAACCACCCTTCCGCTTCGACCAGGTCCGCGCCCGTGTAAAAATCAATGGAATCCACGCCCCCGGACTGGGTAACGCAGTGGGCGGCCGTGAGCACTATGTTCGGGGCGACCAGGACGCCGGAGCACATGAAGTCGCCTTCGCCGCCGCTGATGCCCAGCGCTCCCACGGCCCTCTGCTGCTCCTCGCTGAGGCTCACGACAGTGGGATGGTCCACGCCGTGATAGATCGGAAGGATTGTGCTCTTGATGTCACCGCACTCATCCGTGCCCTGATTGTCATCGTTGGGTTTTACGGATTTGCTGCATCCGGGATGGGAAAGAAGGCCCCCAAGGACGAAGAGGGTAAAAAATATGGCCTTATTGATCATGATCTTTTTTCCTTTATCCGGGTTTATAGTAATCCAATTTCTTTCCACCATCAACCTCTGCCCGGGAAAAATATCACTGCATGCAATGACAGCATTAGCCTTCGAACTGGGATTTTTTTTTGAACGAGCCCTTCATCCGAAGAAAAACGTGCTACACTATCATTTGAAACCTGGAGGTAAGCATGAAATACAGCGCTCTGATTGCTGCGGGCCTTGCCATGGCAGCGCTCATGGCCGTCCAATGCGGGGGGGACAGGAACACCAACGGCACAACCGACAGCCTGACGGACATGGATCTAACGGGCGAGGACATGTCGCTGGACTTTCCGGCCGATGAGTTTGTCTACGACGTGCCGGAGATAGGCGTGGACACGGACGCGGACGGCGACACGATCAGCGATTATCACGAAGGCAACGGCGCTATCGACACGAACGGGGACGGGACGCCGGACACGCTGGACGATGACAGCGACGGCGACGGCTACACGGACGCCGAAGAAGCCGGGGACGCCGACATCTCGACGAAGCCGGTGGACTCGGACGGCGACCTCGTTCCCGATTTCCGCGACCTGGACAGCGACAACGACGGGCTCTCCGACGCGCTGGAACGCGAGAACGGCACGAACCCCCGCGTGGCCGACTCGGACGGGGACGGCGTCGATGATCTCGTCGAGGTCGTGGCCGGGACCGACCCCAACGACGAGCTCTCGAACCCGAGACTGGAGGGTGACTTCTATTTTCTCGTGCCCTACGAAGAGGACCCCTCGCCCGACCGCGACACGCTCGTGTTCCAGACCAATATCCGCATGGCCGACGTGTATTTCACGATCGACAACAGCATCTCCATGGGCCCCATGATCGACAACCTCAGGGACAGTCTGCGCGATACGGTCATTCCGGGCATTATCGAGTCTATTCCCGACATCCAGGTCGGGATCGGCGCCTTCGACATCTGTCCCTCGGGCAACCTGGGCGCGGCCTCGGGCACGTGCTACAAGATCGGCAACCTCCAGTCCACGACAACGGATGTCGGCGCGGCCGAGGCCGCCCTCGACGCGCTGACCGCCAACTGCAGGCCGGTCACCGAGCCATACGGCCAGGCCATGTGGCTCTTTGCCACGGGGGACGTTTCCCCCTGGGACGGTTTCATCGACCCGCCGGAATGCCCCGACGGCTCCGGCGTGGGCTATGGGTGCGTGCGCGAGGGCGCGGTCCCCATCCTCGTGGTCATGGGCGACGAGCCCTTCAGCGAGAGCTACGCGCATTACTATGACACGTGCAGCGGCGGCTCCTGCGCGAGCTGCATCGAGTTTCCCATGATCGAGGAGATCGGCGAGGCGCTGACCTCCATCTCCGCCAAGTTCATTGCCGTGGGCCCGACCGCGTCGTCCGAGCAGTACGCGGACATCGCCCTGGCAACGGATTCCATTGACGGCGACGGCAACCCCCTGACGTTTGTCACGCCCGGCGACGGCACCGGTATCGGCGACCAGGTCGTGGAGGCCGTGCAGCTGCTGGCCAGCCAGGCGCCCATCGACGTCACGGCGGACGGTCGGGACCTGGACGACGACGGCGTGGACGCCACGATCTTCATCAGGCGCATCGAGGCCAACGTGGTGGGAGGCGTCGCCGACCCCAGGGACCCTGAGCTCGTGTGCGCGTCCGGCCTGCTCGCTTCGGACACGGACGACGACGGGTACCCCGACACGTTCCCGGACCTTGTGCCGGGCACGATCGTGTGCTTCGACATCATCCCGGAGATGAACACCACGGTGGAGCCCACCGGGGACCCGCAGATATTCAAAGCCGCCGTGGACGTGATCGGCGACGGCGTCACTGTCCTGGACACGCGCGAGGTATTCTTCCTCGTCCCGCCCGTCGTGGACAACCCTATCTATTAATTCTATTTCTCCCGCGGGCAGGGGAGGCTTTAGCCTCCCGGCCACACCCCCCGCGGGTAGGGGAGGCTTTAGCCTCCCGGCCACACCCCCCGCGGGTAGGGGAGGCTTTAGCCTCCCCTGTTAACGGAACGGGCGACTGAAGTCGCCCCTACCCATCCGGGAGGTTACGGCGCGACCTCGATGCCGATGGGGCAGTGGTCCGAGCCCATGACCTTGGACAGGATAAAAGCGGATTTGACTTTTTTCTCGAAGCTTTCGCTGACGAAAAAATAATCAAGGCGCCAGCCCACGTTCCTTTTTCTTGCCCCTGATTTGTAGTCCCACCACGTGTACTGGCCGGGGTCCTTGTTGAACATGCGCAGCGTATCGATATAGCCCCGGCCGAGAAACTTGTCGATCCAGGCGCGCTCCTCGGGCAGAAAGCCGGATACAGTCTCGTTCTGCTTCGGCCGCGCAAGGTCGATTTCCCTGTGCGCCGTGTTAATGTCGCCGCAAACAACGAGGCTCTTTCCTTTTTTCCTCAGCTTCTCGGCGTGGCGAAGAAAACCATCGTAGAAGTCCATCTTGTACTTCAGCCGCGCCGAAGAGGCCTTGCCGTTTGGAAAGTAGATATTGTAGAGAATGAAGCTTCCGTAGTCGGCGATGAGCGTCCTTCCTTCGCTGTCGAATTTTTTCACGCCCAGGCCTTTCTTCACGCCGGCGGGCTCCTTTTTCGTGTAGATGGCAACACCGCTGTACCCCTTTTTCCCGGCCGATGAGAAAAATACTCTGTAAGGGGTAATCTTCGTCAATTCCGCTGAGAGCTGCTCTTCATGGGCCTTGGTTTCCTGCAAACACAGGATGTCGGGCTTGTCTTTTGCGAGCCAGTCGAGAAACCCTTTTTTCGCAATGGCCCGGATTCCGTTGACGTTCCATGAAAGGATCCTGATCGTTTTCATGGCGTCATTTCTAGCACACCGCTGCACGCTGCGCAAGAACAGGGGCGACTGAAGTCGCCCCGGCCCCCGTCGGGAAGGGGAGGCTTCAGCCTCCCGGCCACACCCCCCGTCGGGTAGAAGGGGAGGCTTCAGCCTCCCGGCCACACCCCCCGTCGGGTAGGGGAGGCTTCAGCCTCCCGCTCCTATCGCACCCGGTCAGTCCTTGCATCTTGCTTTTTTAACGGTGTTTTTTTATAACGCTCGTAAAGGAGCCACAGATGACGATACTATTGGACGGATCTTCCCTGACAATCGAGAAGCTGGTAAAGGTTGCCCGGCACGGCGAAAAAGTCGAGCTTGCGCCGGAGGCGCTCGAGCGCATCAAGCGGTCCCGCGAGGTTGTGGAGGAAAAAATCGAGGCGCGCGAGACCATGTACGGCGTGACAACCGGCATCGGCGAGTTCTCGGAAGTGATCCTCAATGACGAGCAGGTCAAGAACTTTCAGCGCTACCTCATTTACAATCATGCCGCGGGGATCGGCGACCCGGCGCCCGTCGAGTACGTGAGGGGCGCCATGGCCTCGAGGATCAACGTCCACTGCAAGGGCTATTCAGGCTGCAGGCCGGAAATCACGCTGACCTACGTGGACATGCTGAACAAGGGCGTCACGCCGGTCGTGTGCCAGAAAGGCTCGGTCGGGGCCTGCGGCGACCTGGCGCCCATGTCCCAGATAGCGCTGCTTCTCATGGGAGAGGGGGAAGCGTATTACCGGGGCGAGAAGCTTCAGGGCGGCGAGGCCCTGGAGCGCGCCGGGATCCCCGTCCCGGGTCTCATGGCGCGCGACGGGCTGGCTTCCATCAACGGCTCGAACCTGCTGACCGCCATGAGCGCGATCCATCTTTTCGACATCAACCGCCTGGTCAAGCAGGCGGAGGTCGCCTGCGCCATGACGCTGGAAGCGCTGACCGCCAACCTGAAACCCTACGACGAGCGGCTGCACATTGCCCGCGGGTACCCCGGCGCCGTGCGCACGGCAAGGGCGCTCATGAAGTGCATCGAGGGAAGCGACCTCCTGGGCGGAAAGCTCAAGATCAAAGTCCAGGACGCCTACTCCATGCGCTCCTCGCCGCAGGTGCTGGGCGCGGTGCACGATGCCGTGGCATGGGCAGGGAAACAGGTCGAGACCGAGCTCAACGGCGTGTGCGACAACCCGATCTGGCTCGCGGACGAGAAGCTGACGCTCACGGGAGCCAATTTCCAGGGAACGCCCGTGTCCCTGCCCATGGACATGGTGGGAGTCGCGGTGACCATGGTGTGCGTTATATCGGAGCGGCGCTTCAACCGACTCACCAACCCCGCGCTGAGCGGGGGCCTGCCGCCGTTCCTGACCAGGGGCGCCGGCCTCATGTCGGGCATGATGCTGTCGCAGTACACGGCCGATTCACTGATCGTGGAGCAGAAAATCCTGTCCGCCCCGGCGTCCATATGCTCGATCCCGGCCGCGGCGGACCAGGAGGATTTCGTATCCATGGGCATGAACACGGCCATAAAGAACGGCCAGATCCTGGACAATGCCTTCGGCGTTCTGGGCATCGAGTTCATGGGCGCTGCCCAGGCGCTCGATTTGCGCGAGTTTTCGCCCGGCAGGGGCGTCAAGGCCGCAAAAAAGGTCATTCGCCGGCACGTCGACTTCCTGGACGAGGACAGACCGCTCTACCCCGACCACACGAAGATGAAAGAGCTCGTAAAGTCATGCGAGATACTCGAGGCGGTCGAGGAAGTCGTGGGCAGCCTGGGCTAGCATCCTTAAAAATGGAAAAAACAAATGAACTGCCCGAAATGCAATTCTGAGATGAAGGCCGGATACTCTTCGGCCAATACTTCGCTGTCATGGATTGACAGGGAGAAGTTTGAGTCGCGCATATTCAGGGACGAGGACCTGGCTCAATCCGGGTTCAAAAATTTATTTCCCTGGAAAGGGGAATACTTTCAAGCTTTCAATTGTCATGAGTGCAAGGTCGTGATGGTGGACTACTCTGAAAAATACGACAGGAAAACAATTGAATCCAGGCAAACCATGAACGATAAATCATATCGAGAATGACTCATGAGCGAACATGAAACCCTATGCCCCAACTGCGAGAAAAAGGGCGGAGGCGTTGCCGAAGCCTGCTCCAACGCGGTGTGCGTAAAAAAAGGGTATCACTTCATACCGGAGGCGCATTTTCACAGGGAGCGCGCGCGGACCTCGAAGCCCGGGACGCGGGAGGACCCTGAAATCGGGCGCATCGTCGAGCGCTACCTCATCGTGGAAAAGCTCGGGGAGGGCGGCATGGGCGCCGTTTACCTCGCGCTCCAGCTTCCCGTGAAAAAGCAGGTGGCCCTGAAAATGGTCCTGGGCCTGACGCTGGACGAGCAGGCCAAAAAGCGCTTCGAGCGAGAGGCAACGGCCATCACGTCGCTCTACCACCCCAATATCGTCAGCCTCGTGGACTACGGCATCAACGGCGAGACCGGCGCGCCCTTCATGGCCATCGAATTCGTGAAAGGCGGCAGGGAGCTTTCCGACCTCATGCTGGAAAAGCGAGGCAGCGGCGAGGCGTGGACCAATGACGAGCTGAGCAGTATTTTCAGCCAGGTTCTCAACGGGCTCAGCGTTGCGCACAAGAGCGGTCTCGTACACCGCGACATCAAACCGCAGAACATCATGCTCGTCAATGTCGAGGGGAACCCGCATTTCGTGTATCTTCTCGATTTCGGGCTTGCAAAGGCGATCGAGGAAATGCCGGGCGTTGAAACGCTCACGGCCCAGGGAGCCGTGCTCGGCACGCCGCAGTACATGGCGCCCGAGCAGGTGGCCAGCAGGGAGGAGATCGATCACCGCTGCGACCTCTACGCGGTGGGCGCCATCCTCTACGAGATGCTTACGGGCCGCGCGACCTGTCCCGGGAGAACCACCAACGAGATCTTCTATAAAAAGCTCAGCCCGAATTTCGACCCCATGAGCACGCTGCCCCCGGGCATCCTGCCGGGGCCGCTCGAGGCGCTGCTGAAAAAAGCCCTTGCCAGGAATCCCGCGGACAGGTTCCAGTCGGCCGGCGAAATGAAGGAGGCCCTCGTGGAGGCGCTGGGCGGGGAGCCCGGCAGGCTGTCCGCTCCCCTGCCCAGGGAGCAGGAGCTGATCAGCAACGCGCCCACCCTGGCGTCGGACAGCCGGCGGGAGCTCGACGGGGGGGCCCCGGGCCGCCTGCCCAGGGTGCCCGGAGCCTCGGATGCCACGATCGCGGCCGAGGCCGGGGTCACGCGGGACGCCAGATCCGTGCGCACGTCCGCCTCGCAGGTCCTGGAAAAGAAGAGAAGCCCCGTTCTCTGGGTCGGCCTGGGCATCGCCGTAGCGGCCGTTCTCTTCCTCGTGTTCCTTTTCGGGCAGTGGTCGCGTCAGGCCGGCGCGCCCGGGGCTGCGGACGCGGGAAAGGCTGCCGCCGGCAAGGGCGACGCGCCTGAACCTGAAAAGCAAGACAAGGTGCTGCAGAAGAAAGTGCACGAGGTCATCCATGCCCCGGACGAGCCTGCCGGAGACCCGGCGAAGGATTCCGAGAAGGAACCTGAAAAGGCGGGTGAAGCAGCGGAAGCTGAAGACATAAAGGTTGAAGTGTTTAAAAAGCCGAAAAAGAAGCCCGTGCCGAAGAAAGCAGTCCTGCCGGAAGAGCCCTCGGAGGAGGTCGCAACCGGTGTGCGAAGAAAGCTCATGCAGGGCATCAAGAAATGCTCCGCCGGTGAAACGGGCAATTACAAGGCAGAGGTCACCTTTGTCGGACATTCCGGCAAGGTCATTGGAACGCTGACCGAGGGAAGCCTCAACCAGGGGGCGACGAACAAATGCATGACCGCGCTCATCAATTCGCTGACCGTCCCTCCCTTCTCCAAACAGTATTTCTGGGTGAAGATAAAATACAACACCGAGGACCAGCCCGCCGACGCCCCGCCTGAACCGGCGCAGCCGTAAATCCACCAAACCGCTAATCGTGAAGGCTCCCCTCCCCGGGATTTTCATTGGGAATAAATGACCCGCCTGCAGGATTGTTTCATACGGAGAGGGACGAGAAATGAGAAGCCTGCTTTTCGGGTCTGTTATCGCCGCCCTGGTGCTGGCCGCAGCCGTGTGGGCGAGCGGCCACGCGGTGGAAAAGAAGCCGAAAAATGTCATCCTCATCGGCTGGGACGGCGCGGGCAGGAAAAACATCAAGGAGGGCCTGGCCGCGGGCGAGCTTCCCAACCTGAAAAAGCTTGCAGGCCAGGGCAGCCTCGTGGGCATCGACATCCTGAGGCAGACCGACACCAAGGCCGGGTGGACGCAGATCCTCACGGGCTACGAGCCGGAGAATACGGGTGTTTTCTCCAACACCTTGTACAAGCCTATCCCCAGGGGCTACAGCGTGTTCGAGCGCCTGGAAAAATATTTCGGCCCGAAGAATATCGTCACCGCGGCCGTGATCTCCAAGACGATCCACATGGAGGGAGAAGGGCCGAAGAAAGAGCCCATCGGGGGCGCGGAGCTCAAAAAGCTGGAAAAGAAATGCGCCATGGGCTATGACGAGAAAAAGCTCGTCTACGAGGACGGCGAGGCTTTTGCGATCACCCCGGCCAAGCCCTATCACACCACGCGCGAAGGCATGGACGTTTTCATCAACGGGCTGAAGAAAGACAAGGCCGTCGGGGCCATGGCCATGGAGCTCCTTCAAAAATACAAGGCCAAGCCCTTCTTCTTCTTCGTTCACTTCGGAGATGCGGACAGCAGGGGGCACACCTTCGGCGAGGGTTCGCAGCAGTACCGGGACGCGATCATCTCGGCCGACACCTGGACCGGAAAAATAATGGACAAGCTCGAGGAGCTGAACCTCTACGATGACACGCTCATCTACGTTACCGCGGACCACGGTTTCGACACCGGCAAGAGGAAGCACAGGGACGCCCCCTATGTTTTCCTTGCCACCAACGACAAGACGATCATCCGCAAGGGCGAACGCGCCGACATCGCGCCCACCATGCTCGAGCGCTTCGGCATTGACCTGGACGGCATCGACCCGCCCCTGGACGGCTATCCCCTGTCCGAGCCCATGAAAACAAACAACTGGTAATCAGCCGACTGTTTCCCTGCCGGCTTCCTTGTTTGACGAGCCTGATAACATCCTGTCATCAGATATGGCGGCCGGTTGTCAAAAGAAAAGCAAATCAATTCTGTTTTCGTTTAGGAGGTAATGCGATGAAAACCGCTGCGGCTGCACTTTTCAGCCTGTTCGCCTTCGCCGCACTGGCCCCGGCCTGTGGTAATGGCTACGTCATCAATCGCACGGTATCCATCGGCGTTTTTTTTCGTTTCGTCTATACATCCGACGACATCGAGGTTTACGAGGATGACGACAATGACCCGCCTGGAGAAGATACTGAAATCTTCACGCTGCCGAAATTCCTGCTGACCTGCGGCGTCTCATTGCTCATAAGCTTCTAAGCTCCGTCAATCTGCAGCCATGATGTGATCCCGGCCCGGATTTGCTAATCTATTTACTTTAAAAGTAACAAATTTATGATATTGTGATAATATCAGCCCAGATGGAGGTGAGCATGCGTATTGGAAGCCTTTTTTTATTCACGGCAGCGTTCTTTGCTGTTGCAGGCGGCTGCGCCCTCAAGACCGGGGGAATGTTTACGACTTCGGACGGGGACGTGCAGCCGGAGATCCTGCCGGACGAGGACGGAGCGGAATTCAATCCGGACCTGATCGATGATGACGGCGCTCTCGAGGACATGGACGCGGTCGAAGGGGAATCGATCGAATGCACGGGGACCATGGATTGCACGGACGGCGATCCGTGCAACGGCTATGAGACCTGCGATGAGGACACGGGCACCTGCGTGTCCGGCGCTCCCCTGGCCGACGGGGCGCTATGCGGCACGGGCGAGACCAGGATGATCTGCGTGAGCGAGGAATGCATCGAGTCCACGTGCGGGGACGGGTTCGTGGACACGGGCGCGGGCGAGAGCTGCGAGCCTCCCGGCGGGGAGAACTGCAATGACGAGTGCCGGCGAGTCTGCGACGGGAACGAGGACTGTCCTGACGATGGGAACCCGTGCAATGGAACGGAATACTGCAACACGGAAGCGGGCACATGCCGGTCCCGCGACCCTCTTGCCGAGGGCGATGCGTGCGGCGCGTCGCCCAGGAAGATATGCCTGGGAGGGGCATGCAATGAAAGCCTGTGCGGCGACGGGTGGACGGATGAGGTTCGGGGCGAGGAGTGCGATGATGGAAACGATGTTGAAGGTGACGGCTGCGATCCGCCTGATTGTTATTATTCCTGCCATGCCGGCGACCCGTGCGATGACGGCCGCGCGTGCACGGACGATGCGTGCGACGCGGAATCCACGCACACGTGCAAACACGCGGTTACCGGGGAAGGCAAGGAATGCCGCTCCGCGGCAGGGACGTGCGACGTGGCGGAGGCGTGCAACGGCACGGACAGGGACTGCCCTGCCGATCAGTTCAAGGCAGAGAGCACGAGCTGCCGCGCGGCTGCCGGGGCGTGCGACGCGGCGGAGGTCTGCAAGGGCGATTCGCCCGCGTGCCCGGAAAACGAGTTCCTCCCCCACGCGAGCGTATGCCGCACGGCGGAAGGGAAGTGCGACCTGGCGGAATACTGCCCGGGCGACGGGCCGGCATGCCCTGCGGACGCGGGCCTGGAACCCGGAACCGCGTGCGATGACGAGAACAAGTGCACGTTTCCCGACGAGTGCGATGATGAGGGGGACTGCGTGGGCCTGCAAATAGGCCTGAGCGACGCCGCGATGGTGTCCGCGGGCGTGGATCACACCTGCGCGCTCATGCGCAGCGGGGAGGTCTGGTGCTGGGGCGCGGATGACAAGGGCCAGCTGGGCAACAGCGCGGGAGCCTCGCCGAGCCCTGCGCCGGTGAAAGTCGAGCTCGCGTCCACGGCGACCACGATCTCCGCGGGCGGGAACCACACGTGCGCCGTGCTGACGGGCGGGGCCCTGGTGTGCTGGGGCGACAACGCCTCAGGCCAGCTCGGAGACAATACGACGACGGACAGGTTCACTCCCGTGCCGGTGGTAGGGCTGCCATCCGGCGTGGCCGCCGTTGCCGGCGGGCTTTTACACACCTGCGCGCTGCTCGGAAGCGGGGCCATGAAATGCTGGGGGAGCGATGCAGAGGGCCAGCTCGGCAACGGGGAGCCGAAGACCGACAGCCTCACGCCGGTTGACGTGACCGGGCTCTCGTCCGGCGTGGCGGCGATCGCTGCCGGCGAAAAACACACCTGCGCGGTAAGCGGCGACGGCGTGCTTCGCTGCTGGGGCAAGAACAACCGCGGACAGGTCGGCGATGATTCCACGACCGACCGCTCTGCGCCCGTTGTTGTCACGACGCTGGCGGCCGGGGCGGTTGCCGCGGCATGCGGCAAGGAGCACAGCTGCGCGCTGCTCGATACGGGGGGCGTACAGTGCTGGGGAAGGAACGACAATGGCCAGATCGGCAACATAGCTGCGGGTGCGGAAATCCATGTCCCCCTAGACGTGACCGGGCTTACCTCGGGCGTCGCGTCGATCACGGCCGACCAGAAGCACACGTGCGCGATAACAACGGCGGGCGGCGCGAAGTGCTGG
>JBDRLK010000245.1:0-8625 GCA_043813155.1 Pseudomonadota bacterium
TGCTCTCAGGGTGCAAGGGGAACGGCAATGACGATATTGCGTGCAGCGGTCCGGGAACCTGCCCGGAAGGCATGGAGTGCGTGGACGAGGTCTGCCGGGACATTGGATCCGACGCGGACACGGACCAGCAGGTCGACCTGACGGATGACGACGGCGGTGACGCAAGCCCGGACACGCCGCCCGACTCGCTCAATGACTCCGATATCGACGTTCCCATCGACCGGCCGCCTGATGCAAGCGAGACCATGGACGCAGAGGATGACACGGACGGCGACGTACCCGGGGACACGGAGCCGGACGGCATGGATCTTACGGACACGGACGGCGACACGATCAGGGACACGGACGAGGGAGGCGGCGTGATCGACACGGACGGCGACACCGTGCCCGACAGCGAGGACGGGGACAGCGACAACGACACGATCCCCGACGCCGTGGAGGCGGGCGACGACGACCCCCGGACGGTTCCCGTGGACTCGAACGCGGACGGGGAGCGCGACTTCAGGGACATCGACAGCGACGGCGACACCATCCTCGACGGCACCGAGGGCGCCGGGGACGCGGACGGGGACGAAACCGCCAATTACCGCGACCTCGACAGCGACGGCGACCTCATGTCCGACAGCTTCGAAGCGGGCGACGACAATCTGTCCACGCCCCCTATCGACACGGACGGCGACACGCTGCCCGACTATCTCGACCCCGATTCGGACAACGACTACATCGCGGACATCGACGAGTCCGTGGAGGACACGGACGGGGACACGATCTTCGATTACGTGGACACGGACAGCGACGGGGACGGCATTAACGACCGGGACGAGGCCGGGGACACCGACCTCGAAACCGAGCCGCCCAACTGCGACGACGACCACCTGCCTAATTACAGGGACACGGACAGCGACAACGACGGCCTGTCCGACGGAGACGAGCTGGGCCACGGCACGCTGATCTGCAACCCCGATTCCGACGGGGACGGCGTGTCGGACCTGGTGGAGACCCTTTACGGGTCCGACCCGCTGGACGAAGACGACAGCCCGCGATCGGACGGCAATTTCGTGTTCGTAGTCGATCACATGGAGGACCCGGTCCCGGAGATGGACACGCTCGTCTTTTCCACGTCCCTGCAGCTTGCCGACGTTTTCTTCACGCTCGACACGTCATCGACCATGCGCGGCGAGATCGACAACCTGCGCGCCGACCTGCAGGACATCATCATCCCCGGCATTCTGGAATCCATCCCCAACGTGCAGTTCGGCGTGGGAAGGTTCGAGGACTGCCCCAACCGGATCACGTGCTTCAATTCCATGAGAAACCTTCAGAACATCACCTCGAGCGTGGACGACGTGCAGGCCGCGCTCGACTCCATGACAACGCTCTGCGGCGGCAAGGAGCCCTACACGAGCAACCTGTGGGCCATTGCCACGGGCACCACCACGCCCTGGGACCTTTACGCGCCCACTTACTTCGGGCCCCACCCGCGATCGTGCGCAAACCCGGGAAGCATCGGCTGGCCCTGTTTCCGGCCGGGCGCCATCCCCATCATCATCCAGTTCGGCGACGAGTATTTCAGCGAGGACGACGTGTGCATGGCCCACAAGACGGCGGCCGAGGCCATCGCCGCGCTCAACGCCATCAACGCCAAGTACATCGGTGTGAACTCGGGTGACACGCACGCCGACATGGTGGGCGTGGCCACCGGCACGGGGTCGGTCGACATCGACCTGGAGCCTCTCGTGTTCGACATCAACGATGACGGCACCGGCCTGGGGGCCCAGGTGGTTCAGGCCGTGCAGATCCTCGCGACCGAGGTTCCGATCGACGTGAGCGCCGAAGCTGTCGACAACCTTTCCGACGGCGTGGACGCGACCATATTCGTGGACAGGATCGAGCCCAACACGGCCGGCGGCGTCGAGGACCCCACGGACCCGGGCACGATCTGCGTGGGCGGGCTCGTGGTGGAAGACAGGGACGGCGACACGCACCCGGACGTGTTCGTGGATGTTCTTCCGGGAACGACCGTGTGCTTCGACATCTACCCCAAGATGAACACGACGATTGAAGAGACCACGGTGCCGCAGATCTACCCGGCCTACATCAACGTGCTGGCCGACGGGTTCACCGTCCTGGACACGCGCGAGGTCTACTTCCTCATCCCGCCCGAAATCCCGGGCGGCAACTAGCCATTCTGAATAATTCTGAAGGAGACAGAAATGAAATCATTCAAGACTCTGACTATCATGGTGCTGGTTCTGGCCTGCGCGTGGCACACGGCCTGCGGCGACGAGGCCGATGATCCGACCTACATCATCACCATCGACCCGGCCCCTGCGGGAGGAAGCATTACGCTCGACCCGGCGGACGGGCCCTATGACGAGGGGACCGTTGTCACCGTGACCGCCGAGGCGCAGGAAGGGTACGCGTTCGATGCCTGGAGGGGCGACCTTTCCGGGACCACCAATCCCGAGACACTGACCATGGACGAGGACAAGACCATTTCCGCCGCGTTCAGGGAGGAAGTGCCGGAAACCTACACCATCACCATCGATCCCGCGCCCGCGGGCGGGTCCATCACGCTCGACCCGGCCGTGGGGCCCTACGAGGCCGGCACAGAGGTCACGGTCACGGCCGCGGCGGACGCGGGCTACACCTTCGATGAATGGGACGGCGACCTGTCCGGCATCGAAGAATGGGGCACGCACGATGGAACCGAGGTGGAGAACAACATCATCATCAGCGAGGGGGGTCTGGGCACGGGCTATGCCATCGGTCTGGATGCGGCTCTTTCCATCAGCAACAACAACCTGTTCGGCTATACCTACTACTGCGCGATCGGCGGTGACGTGGCCGACATGGACGCAACGGCCGTCACCACAGGGGACGGGACGGGCACGCTGGAGAGCTTCGGCAACGTGTCCATCGACATGATCGACAACGGAGGGAATGATTACTTCACGGACCCGGACGGCGCGGACGACGACCTGGCCACAACCGAAGACAACGACTGGCACCTGGCTTCCGACGCTGCGATCCTGAACGTGCGCGAAGGCGGCCTCGATCAGTCCGAGGTCGACGAGTTTCCCGTGAACGGAAGCTCCGAGCCCATCGATATCGAGGGAACGGTCCGCACGGCCGGAGACACGGACGCGACCAACGCGAACGCCGCGGGTTGGAGCATGGGCGCGTACGAAGCGGATTGATCCTCCCCGAGCCCGGGCCTCATTCCGGCTGAACCATGACCCGTAAGAGTAAAAAAAAGATGTTTCCCGCTGTTCCAAGGAAAACCATAAGCCGCTACCGGCAGCAGGAATACGATCTTCTCAAATCTGCCGTATCAGGCGAAATCCTGGAGGGCGAGGACACGGGGTTGTTCGAAGAGGAGCTGCGTTCCTACGTGGGAACCAGCCATGCGGTCGCCGCGGCTTCCGGCAGGGCCGCGCTGCACATCATCCTCCAGTGCCTGGAGCCGCGCCCTGAAACAGGAGACGAGGTCATCATTCCCGCCTACACCTTCCAGGCCGTTCCTGAAATCGCGGCCGCGGCCGGCATGAAGCCCGTGTTCGTGGACATCGACCCGGAAACGCTCAACATGGACCCGGACCTGCTGGAAGAAAAAATCACGGACAGGACAAGGGCGATCGTGGCCACGCACATCATGGGCCAGCCCTGCGACATCGAGAAGATCGTCGCCATCGCTGACCGCTGCGGCGCAGTGGTTATCGAGGACTGCGCCGAGAGCCCGGGCGCGCAGGTGGGGGACAGGAAAACGGGCAGCTTCGGCAAGGCGGGGTTTTTCAGCTTCGAGACCGTCAAGCCCCTGAGCACCTTCGGCGGCGGCATGATCGTGACCGACGACGACGCGCTGGCGCGAAGGGCGGGCGGCATGGTCTCCGCCCTCCCCTTTCCGCCAATGAAAAAAATCCTCGCGAAAATCGCCTCGTCCTACGTCGAGTCCGCGGCGAGCGGCCCCGTCCTGTTCCCGCTTCTCGTTCACCCCCTTCTCAGGGTCGCGGACAGGCGCGCCGGCGGAATCGAGGGTCTCACCGCGCTGTACAAGAAAGGAAAGAAATCGTTCAAGAGCTTCCTGTTCAAGTACACGAACCTCCAGGCGCGCGCGGGAAGGATGCAGCTTCGCATGCTGGACATGGGAAACTGGCGCAGGAGGCAGAATGCGCTCCTGCTTCGCGGACTGCTGGCCGATTCCATCCGGGTGCAGAAAGAGCTTCCCGGCACAACCGGCGTGTATTACATTTTTTCCGTCCGGGCGCAGGCCGCTGAAAAAGCCGCGGCCGCGCTCCTGGCCCGGGGAATCGACACAGGAAGAAACGTGCTGCCCGACTGCCCGCCGCTTTTCGGGGACCGCGGAAAATACCCCGCGTCCGGGGACGCGGCGGAAACCGTTCTTCAGATTCCTGTCTTCGATGTCATGGACGAGGACACGGTCCGGAGCATGGCGGCCGTCATCAACGAGGTCATCGGATGAATGTCTTCTCCGCCATGGCGGCCCTGCCCGCGCTCATCAGGCCGCTCGCGGCAATGAAGCCCGTGCCGCTGCTCGTGAGCTGGTGCCTGACCGAGAAATGCAACCTCACCTGCGCCCACTGCGCGATCCATCGCAACCCGAGGCCCGAGATCGGAACCAGGGAGGTCCTTGCCGTGATCGACAGGCTGAGGGCCGCGGGAACGCGAATCATTTCCTTTTCCGGCGGCGAGACACTCATGCGCCACGATATCGCGGCCATCCTCGATTACTGCGGCCGCAGGGGAATCAGGACACGCGTGACGTCGAACGGCCTGCTCGTTCCGCGCAAGATCGATTCCATCGCTTCGCTGGACGTGCTCAAGCTCAGCGTGGACGGCACAAAGGAAACGCACGAGGCCATGAGGGGCCCGGGCAGCTTCGGCGCCCTGCACGCGGCCATTGCCTCGGCTTCGCAGCGGCGCATGAAAGTGGTTTTCAGCACGGCGCTCACGGAGATCAACATGAAGGACTGCCTGTTCGTTCTCGACCTGGCCGCGCAGCACGACACGGTGGCCACGTTCCAGCCCCTGGAGCGGCGGCGCGGGCTCGACGAGAGACAGTATTGCGGCCTGATGCCCGACATCGCGGCCTACAGGAGGCTGATCTCGTTTCTCATGACGGAAAAAGCCGCCGGCAACAGGCACATCGGAAACTCCCTGCCCGGGCTCTACCAGCTCTGGCGCTGGCCCGCTCCTCACAGGGTCGCCTGCCATGCCGGCAAATGGTTCCTGCACGTCACCACCGAGGGCAAGCTCCTTGCCTGCGACAGGATGGTCCTCGGAATCAACCCGTTGCAGGATGGCGCCATCGAAAGCCTGCGGCGCATTCCCCTCAGCCCCGAACATTGCGAGGCCTGCTGGAAAAACAACACCCTGGAGCTGAACCTCGCCCTGTCGGGCAACCTCTCGGCCATCCGGAACATGCTCACGTGGAAGTAGTGCGGCCAGGCTACTTCATGATCGTGTTCAGCTTGTTGCGAAGCGTGTTGCGGTGAATGCCCAGCAGCTTTGCCGCCTGGACCTGGTTGCCGTTGCAGCGCTTCAATGCCTGCATGATGTGGTTTCGAATGACGTCATCGAGTTTAATGAAATGCGAGATCGACGAGGCCTCCTGTCCCTTGTAGCTTTCCAGGTCATCGATCGTGAGGCTGCTGCCCCTGCTGGAAACAACGGCCCTGACGATTACGTTGTACAGCTCCCTCACGTTGCCGGGCCACGACTGCTTCAGGATCCAGGCTTCCGCCGCCCTGGTGATCGATTGCACTTTTTTCTGCTTGGCGATGGGAAGCGTCGATATGAAGTAGCGGGCGATTTCGGCCGCGTCATTCTGCCTGTCCTCTAGCCTTGGAAGTGTAATGGGAAGAATCGAGAGCCTGTAATAAAGGTCCTCCCTCAGGATGCCCGACCTGACGGCTTCGATGGGGTCGCGGTTGGTGGAGGCGATGACCCTCACGTCGATCTTGGCGGCTTCGCCCGCGCCCAGCGGCTGGATTTCCCTGTTCTCCAGGAAACGCAGGAGCTTGACCTGCGAGAAAACGGGCAGCTCCGTAATCTCGTCCAGGAAAATCGTGCCGCCGTCGGCCGACCTGATGCTTCCCTTCTGGTCCTGGACCGCCCCGGTAAAGGCTCCTTTCATGTGCCCGAAGAGAATCGACTCGACCAGCTCCTTCGGGATCGCGCCGCAGTTCACGGCAACGAATTTTCTGCCCGACCGCTCGCTCCAGCAGTGAATGTTGCGGGCCAGCAGCTCCTTGCCCGTGCCTGTTTCGCCTATGAGAAGCACGGTCAGATCGGTCCAGGCCGCTTCCTTTGCTGTTTTCATGGCGGCCTTGAACGTGAAGCTGCTCCCCACGATCTCCTCCTCGCCCTCCGATGAAAGAGACTCGACGACATAGTCCTCGCCGCTTACCCTCGATGCCTGCTTCTCGAGCGAATAGGTCACCAGCGTGACCTCCTCCAGCTTGTCGAGCTTGTCGATGATCTTCTTGGCCATGCCCTGAAGATAATACGTCTCGGCGACGCGCAGCGCCTTCTGGAGCAGGCTGATTCCCTGCGGCCTCCTTGTCTGGTCCAGCGCTATCCGGCCGAAGATAAACATCATCTCCGCCTGCTCCGTGTAGAAGAGATGTTTTTCCATGATGTGCATGGCCCTGTTGATCGATTCCTCCGCCGGCTCCCACTGGCCGGCCACAGCGTCCAGGCACCCGCTGACAAACAGCTGGCGCCCCTCCAGGGAGGGATGTCCCCGGATCAGCTCGGCATTTACCCCGGGTATCTCATAGACTTTTCTCTTTGCCGCGGAGATGGTCTGGCCCGTCGATGAAAAGGCAAGAAGCCCGGCCAGCGCCAGGTCATACCTGGATAGAAGCTCGTACAGCCGGTCCCCGGACCTGGCGAACTGATCGATGGCTTTCTCGAGGGATTTCGTGGCTGCATTGAAGTCGCCGGTATGGAAGAGGCAGCGCCCGGTGTTCCGGTTGATGTTGGCCGTGATCGACAGGTTTTCAATGCCCAGGCTCAGGTCCTTGCCCTTTACGAAACACCGGAGCGATTCATCATGGTGACCCTGCGCCAGGTGCATGGTCCCGAGCCGGCTGTAGGCAAAGCCGACGAGGGGCAGGTTTTCGCCCCCCTCGGCGCAGGTAATTGCCTTCTTGAAGAAATGCTCCGCCATGTCGATCTCGCTCATGTTCAAATAGGATGTTCCCAGGTCTATGTACTGCCTGGTCAGGTTCGGAACGTGATGAAGCTTTCTGAAAATCATCAGCGCCATCTGGTGATTCTCGACGGCCAGCATGTATTCTCCAACCGTGCTGTGAATGAGCCCGAGCGTCCTGTAGCATTCGGCGGCTCCGTTGATGTCCGCGTATTTCTTTCCAATCCCCTTTTCCGCCTCGGCCTTGGACAGCTCATAGTTGCGATTGCGAAACTCGCACAATGCCTTGTAGTAATAGAGCGTGGGCATCAGGTTCAGCATCTTGTGCGTCCTGGCCTGGTTCAACGCTTCCTGAAGATGCATGGCGGCCATGTCCTGGCTGCCGGCGTTCGAATGAGCGAACCCGAGCGCAGCCTGCACCCTGATCTTCAAGCCCGCGTCTGTTTCCTTGATTGCCTTGAGCAGCGCCTGCTCGAGAATTCCGACGGCGCTCGTGGATTTGAAGAGGTCGTCGAAAACGAGCCCCTTTTGCAAAAGACACCGGACAGCGTGATGCTGGTCACCGGAAAGCTTGATGGAGTGGTCGATTCGATCGAGCGCCGAGCTGGGCCTGTTGCACCATCTGAGGATTTCCGCGTACAGAAGATCGAACTCCGCCATTTTACTGTTCGGCACACTTGCCTTGTCGCATAGAGAAAGCGCAAGCAGCGGGTCTTTTTCGTTTTTGAAAGCTTTCTCGATTTCCCGTATCGTAGGGTTTCTTTTCGGCTTGTCTATCGTCTCTTCTTCAAAATCAGTGCTCATGCTGCCTAATATATGTGCATGCAAAGAAAAGATCAACACTTGAAACATTTTCTCTCTGCCGCCCAATGCACCTGTTGTGTGCAACAGAGCGCGGGGCCTGCCGGTTGACGATTGAGCGGCCCTTGTGTGCAGGCCCGCCTATCACTTTTCCTGCACACCCCGCACAATCCTTGTGCATTACCCATTCCGCAGCAGGTGGCAACATGGCCAGGCAAACATGAAAACCGGCCATTCCTTGACTTCCTAAACGCCCTGAATTGCTGGAACGGCATGCGGCACGGAAAATGCTTTGAGGAAAGCCGGCCTTGAGCGCTCAGGGCAGGTGAATATTGTCCGTGAACAGCCATTGATTCATGGCTTACACGAAAGGCTGTGAAAAAATGCATAATACTTGTGCGCATAGCGCAGGAAATGACAGCATCAAGAACCGCTGCTTCCATGTTTTCCCTGCGTCTACAGTGTGTTACATCTCCAGCTCAGCTTGGCACGATAGTTTCATATTCAATGACCGGCAAATTCAGGAATGGACGGAAAGCGCACATAACTTAAAACATTAATTGGAGTCAAAAATGAAAATTTCTGCATCGACAACCCGTGCGCTTTTAGCAGTTGGGAACCTTTCAAAACAATGGCCTGCATTGTTT
>JBDRLK010000246.1:0-8957 GCA_043813155.1 Pseudomonadota bacterium
CATCCTGGCCGGGCCACCCATGGACACCCCGCACATTTTCAGAGAATTAATTTCGTTTTGAGCATCTTGATTTTCTGCTTTTACTATGTATAGTTACATCATCTTCGGGGCGTAGCGCAGTCTGGCTAGCGCACGTGGTTCGGGACCACGGGGTCGGAGGTTCGAATCCTCTCGCCCCGACTAGATCATGAATGGGATGAGATTGACCTGACTTGTTGGATTCGCCCACGGCCTCCGCCACCACCTTTCGGTGTGAATCCTCTCGCCCCGACTATTGTAGTGTTGGGCGCGATTTCGACCGCGCCTTTTTTTTCTGATCAGGAGCGGGTTGCGCAATGGCTGACAAAGTATTCGATCTGTGCGTGGTTTTTCTCATCTGGCTGGGCAATGTGACCGGGACCACGTACAAGGAAATCAACGTCATTGTTTTCTGCGTGCTGTGGCCCATCTTTACCCTGATCCTGACCGTTGCCTGCATCATCCAGTTCGTGAAAATACGCAATCTGAAAAAGGCACTGCAAGACAAAAGGACATGACATGACAAGCCCGGCAAGAATCGCTGTGATAATTTGCAGGCCTCTAATAGATACAAGCATCCAGTATTGACAGCACCTCATCAAGCAGATCATTGGACGCCCGACCGATGCGTTTCACCTTGCGCGTACGGTAATCCAAGGATTTGACTTGTTCGACCATGACGAACCCGGTGACATCCGGATTATTGACAACGGGTACATGAAAAGGGAAGCCTCGGTCCGTACCTGTTAAGGGACAGACAATGGCAAGACCCGTATGTTTGTTGAAAAGGTCGTTGCTCATGATAAGGGCCGGTCGGCGGCCCTTCTGCTCATGGCCCGACTGAGGATCGAATGTGACGGCCACGAAGTCGCCTTTTTGGGGAACATACGCCGCCATTTACCACTCCTCTTTTCCAACAGGTTCTCCCCAGTCAACTTCTGTTGCCTTGTAATTCTTGGCAATGCGTGACACGAGCTCTATTAAGCTGCGCTTTCCACGCACACGTCTTACAGGCGCAATGACGATTACACCGTCTTTTACAATCACATCCACTTCTTCACCAACGCAGAGACGCGCGTCCTCGAGCAGTTGCTTGCTGATACGAAGTCCCTGGCTGTTTCCCCATTTTTGAATCTTCGTAACCATATGGGCACCTCCTATGGATATACATAGTATATCCATAGATCGAAGGTATTGTCAAGCTGATTCGAGGGCCGTATCCAGTCTTCTCATAAGTCCTGACCATTGTTTCATTATCGAAGATTAAGAGGAAAATGTTTCCTTTATTGCAAATGCACTTGCATCTGCAAACGTGATCGTGTATGTTCCGGAAACTGTCGAGCCGGAATACCGGACAACCGGGAGGAAGAATGAAACGGAAAACGCAGCAGCGGGAAGCCATCAAGCGCGTGTTCGAAGAGCATGAGCGCCCTTTGCGCGTTGGCGAGATCCTCGAGCTGGGAAGAAAGGAAGTCCCCAGGCTGGACCAGGCAACGGTCTACAGGAACCTGAAACGCCTCGTGGAGCAAGGCTGGCTTCTGCAGATCACCTACCCGCGCATGGGCACGCTGTACGAGAGGGCGGGCCAGGACCACCACCACCTGTTTCACTGCCATGAGTGCGAGCGCGTGCTCGTGCTTCCCGGATGCGCGCTCGACTTCGAGCGGGCCGCGCCCCCGGGTTTCGTGACCGAAAGCCACGATATTTTCCTCGGCGGCAAATGCGGGGATTGCTCGGGATCGGGGCACAGGAAAGCTCGTCGGAAAAAAAAGGCGGCAGCATGACGCTCTTGATACTCAGCCTTGTCCCGCTTTTCGCGGGACCCTTCCTCGTAAGGTCGCTGCAGGCGGCTCCCGCTGCTGTGCGCGGTCTCGATGCTTTCGTCCTGGTGAGCGTGGGCGGCATCGTGCTGGTGCACGTGTTTCCCGCATCGGTTGCGGCCGGGGGTTTCGCGGTCCTTGTCGCGATGGTGGTGGGCCTCACCATTCCCTTGCTGGCCGATCGCACCATGATGCATGGGAAAGACCGCGTGAAAGGAGCGACCCTGGCCGCGGGCCTGGCCGCGCTGGCAGTCCACGGAATCCTGGACGGTGTGGCGCTCGCTGCGCCGGCCGGCGGCGTGGACCGCAGCTCCATGCTCGCTATTGCCGTGGTGCTGCACAGGCTGCCTGTGGGCCTGGCGGTCTGGTGGCTCGCCAGGCCAAGGCTCGGCACGTGGGGTGCTGTTGCCGTGGTTGCAGTTCTGGCGGCCGCGTCATGCTGCGGCTTTGCCTTTTCACTTGCATGGCCCGTCGTGTTTGACGGCAGGTGGTGGTTCATTATCCAGGCGCTCCTCATGGGCACGCTTCTTCACATCGTCGTGCACCAGTTCATGAGCCCTGTTTCTGAGGGTCGCGGCGCCGGGCTGCGGCCTGCGTGGGCTGTTGGCGGTCTTCTGGGTATCGCGGTGCTGGTTCTGGCGGGGATATGCGTTCATCACTAAGTGCAGCGCCCCGCAAGTCCGGGACCAGCCTTGTAGCGAGGGCGTGCATGTGGAGCCGGATCGCGAGCGCGCCCGCAGCGCCCGATGGAGGCGCATCAGGGCACCATCGCGCGAGGGCGCGAGGACGTAAGCCGCAAAGTGCACCCCACGGAAGCTATTTCATCTTGTTCGATTTCTTGCCTCCGCAGGGACCCCGCCTCATTGGCCCACAGGCGCGGCCGCAGTATAGCGGTGGTCCCGGACTTGCGGGGCGCTGTACCAAGGTAAGCGGCATGGCGGAGTCACGGAGCGCCGTAGGCCCGCAGGTACGAGTCGCCGTCCGCCGCGTCGATGCCGCCCGAGAGCTCGATCGCATCCTCGTCCTCGGGATCGTCGGTGACCCAGATCAGGTCATTGCCGTAGCCGGTCGGGTCGGGCTTGTCGTAAATGTCCGTGCCGCCGATGTCCACGAAAAAGCCGTAGCTTACGAGGGTCGTAGTGTTGCCGCAGCTTCCGGGTGTCCAGTCGTAGTCCGTGGCCCAGCCGATGGCCTTGTCGTTGAGGGCCGTGTACGTGTCATCCCCGCCGTTGTCCACGAACAGGCCGAAACCGTGGCACTTGGCCGCGCCGATGCTGCGCGACGGCCCGATGTACTCGTCGTTTCCGCCGTCGTCCACCATGACGGCCACGGAAAAATCGTGGCCCAGGCCGATCATGGAATGGTGGGGCTCGCGCCGCGTGTTGTGATAGTCGTCGTCATCGCCGCCGTCGATCATGGAGCCGATGGCAAAATGCGCGCCCGCGCCCTGCGCGTAGAACAGCCCGTCGTAATGGTCGCTGCCCGATGCGTCGGCCAGGACGCCGATCCCGTACCAGTACCCCACGCCCTGCACAAAGGTGGCGCCCTGGTACGAGTCGTCGCCCTCCACGTCGCGCAGCAGGGCGATGCCGCCCGAGAGGTGCGTGCCCGTCGAGTCCCGCCGCCAGCCGAACGCCGTGCCCTGGGCCAGCGACGAGTTGGCGTAGCCCGGGCACTGGACCGAATGGTATACAATGGGGTCGTCTATGGCGGCCACGTACTCGTCGCTGCCGCCCGCGTCGTAGAGCATGCCGAAGGACGAGACCCATGCAAAACCCTGCGCCGAGTTGAAGGCCCGCCGCGTGTCGTCGCCCCCGCCGTCGTGCTGGACGGCGATGCCCACGATGGCCGAGCCCTGGCACCCTGCCTCGCACACGTAGTCGTCCGCTCCGCCGTCATCCCACTGAACGCCGACGCCGAATGTGGCAAAACCCTGGCCCCGTCGCAGCGTGCGGTACACGTCGTTGCCGCCGCCCAGGTCGAGCAGGAAGCCGTAGCCCGTCACGCCGGCTCCCTGGCGGGGCTCAAGGGAATAGGTGAAGGATCCCCAGCTCTCGTCTCCCCTGTACCGGCCCGCCCTGTCGGACGGGAGCAGCCCTTCCCCGTCGTATGGCGATGGCTCCTCAGGGTACGCGTAGCGGTCGTCGCCGCCCAGGTCGATGGCCACGGAGATCGGGTTTTCATAGCTGCCGCTGCCTCCGGCGTTGACCAGGTACGTGTCGCTGCCGCCCGTGTCCACAAGAAGCAGCATGTCGTCTTCAAAGTCTTCGGGATCATAGGTGTCGTCGTCCGAGCCGCCCAGCACAACCATGCCCCAGGGCGTGGCCGCGGAAAAGGAAAAGCTCTCGTCCACGTCCGCCTCGTCCAGCGCAGCCTCGTCAATGGCCTGGGCCAGCCTCACGGCGCCCGTGAAAAGCGTGCCGAACCCGAACTGCGTGTTGAGGAACATGCCGGAATCCATGGGCACGTCGGGATCGATCATGCCCCCGCCCGGAAGCCATGCTCCCGAGCCCTGGCCGTAATACTGCGCCAGCCGGTCCGGATCGCCCATGTTGGCCATGGCCTCGTCCCGCAGCGCCCTGGCCTCGACCGAGGCCAGGAGGATCAGGGCGGCTGCCCGGGCCACGGGCGCGGGCACGTCCCCTGCCGCCGCCCGCACCGCGTCCTCGGATTCGAAGGGCTCGCCGGCCGCTTTAAAAACAGCCCGGATGGCCTCGACCAGGGGCTCGTCTGAATCAACGGGCGCCAGGCGTCCGCCCACGGTGAGGATGCGGCCCAGCTCTGCCGCGGCCATGGCGATGACCGCGGCGCGCGGGTGATCCGAGGAGACGGCCGCGTCGGCCCGGCCGGCCAGGTTGCCGGACCAGCAGGGAATCCTGTCCGGGTCGGCGGCAAGAACATGGAAGATGTCGAGACGCGCAGGGTCGCTGCCTACTCGGCCGCCGAAGCTCTCGAAAAGAGACCTGGGCAGGCCGGCTTCCCTGTCGAGGCCGATGGCATCGAGAAGCTCGCCGTACCGGTCGCTCTCCCCGATTTCCACGGGACAGGTGCTGGGCTCCTCCACGGGCCATTCGAAAGCCTCGTCCCAGGAACCGGGCTCGATTTCTTCCTCATCCACGTCCTGATCGTCCTGCCCGTCGTCCGACGCGTCGGGCTCGACGCCGTCCCCGGCCTCGCTTGCGTCAGCATCGCCCGCAGCCGCGTCATCCTCGATGATGTCGGCGCCGGCGTCGGCATCATCATCCGGCGCTCCGTTCCCGCACGCAGCCGGAAAGAACGCTGCGATCAGGGCCGCAAACAGGGGCATGGCACAAAATTTCATTGCAAAAATCCTCCAGGTCTTCATGATAAACAATTCTAACACACTCCCGCTTTCGCGCAAACAGCGGCAAGACTATTGACCTGAAGTGCTGACGGGTAGAAGATAGGAAGCAGAATGGAGAACCAACCATGACAGAAAAAGACGCCTACGAAGACCTGGCGGATATGTACGCACAGACGCCGATGATGGTCGATGAGATTCGGGGCTCGCTCATGGAGGTGCTGCGCGTGCAGTTCCTGCCCGGGGAGGCACAGCTCGCGGTAAAAGTCGGCCTGGATGGCGGGAACCTCGATGAAATCGCGGAAAAAACCGGCATGGACAAGGGAAAGCTCAAAACCATGCTTTTTGCCATGGCGAAAAAGGGCACCATGTGGATCAGCCCGGAAAAAGAAGGGGAGGAGCGAACGTACAGGACAATCGGGATAGCCGGCCCCGGGCTCATCGAGACGGGAGGCTGGGGCAACGTGAGATTCCCCCATTCGGTGAAGCTCATGAAAGCCCTTTACGGGTTCCAGAATGATTTCGCAAAACATCTGCTGGCCAAATTTCCCATGGCCGTGGCACGCGTGTGGACCACGCCGGAGGCGCTGCCCGACGACGCGGATGCTGGCGAGAACGTCGCCCACCTGGTCAGGGAGGCCGGGGCCTGGGGCGTTTCCACCTGCTCGTGCCGCCTGCCTCATTGGGTCGCGGAGCCGGGCAACCACTGCGACCATCTGCTGGAGACGTGCATTTTTCTTGGCGACAACGCGCGGTGGGGCAGGGAGCACGGCCTGTGCCGGGAGATTACCGCGGATGAGGCCATCGACATCCTTAGCCGGAGCAATGAGGACGGCCTGGTGCATTCCTATGATCCCGACGAGTTTATCTGCAACTGCTGCCCGGACTGCTGCGTGCTGCAGAAGGGTATGAACGAACCGGGGGGGATCGTGCTTCAGCCGGCCGGGTTCGCCGCCGTTATCGACACGGAAACCTGTTCGGCCTGCGGAACCTGCGCCGGGCGCTGCCCGGTCAACGCGATCAGCGTGGACGAGCACGCCGCGGTCGATGAAAAGGCCTGCCTGGGATGCGCGGTGTGCTGGCCGAGCTGTCCCACCGGGTCGGTCGGCATGAAGAGGCGAGCTGAGCCGGTATCGACTCCCCTTGCCACGCTGTAGCATTTATTCCATGTTGGGTTAGGGAGGCTTTAGCCTCCCGGCTTTCCTTCGAAGGGTAGGGGAGGCTTTAGCCTCCCGGCTTTCCTTCGAAGGGTAGGGGAGGCTTTAGCCTCCCAGCTTTCCTTCGAAGGGTAGGGGAGGCTTTAGCCTCCCAGGGCGACTGAAGTCGCCCCTACCCACGGGTGGATCCGTCTGGGGGTGGATCGAGCAGGTCTCGAAGAATACGTTGCTCTGTCTTGCCCGGGACAAGGCCCGTGAGCTCGGCTTCCAGGACCGCGAGGCCGTGCTGGTTGGTCATGACGATGGACGCGACAGCGCGGTTGTCCCCGTCGATACGGGCGACCTCGAAACGGCATGTGACCGTGTCGCCGAAATACACGGGCTTTATGAAACGGAGGTCCATGCCCGAGGCGAGCCAGCCGATCTGCCCGCCGATCTCGGTCAGCATGCCTGCCACGAGCAGGCCGTGGCAGATCCGCCCGTCCAGGCCTTTTGTTTTCACGAACCGGTCGTTGAAGTGGATTGGATTGTAGTCCCTCGTGATATCCGCGAAGATCTGCGTGTCCTGCCGGGTGAACGTGTGCGTGACGATGAACGTGTCCCCCTGTTCCAAACCCCGGCTTGCTTTTTTTCGAATCATTGACATGACAGGACCAGGATAGGCCTTGATGCGCGCGAATGCAAGCAGTCAGATAAGCAGGCTGACGGCCATGACCACCATGCCCAGCCCCAGGCCATACACGGCAAGGTGCCCCCGCTCGTATTCCTTGGCAGTGGGGATGAGCTCGTCGAGCGAGATGAACACCATGATGCCGCCCACGGACGCGAAAAGGATGCCGAAGAGCGTATCCGAAAAGAAGGGCCGCAGGACCAGGAAGCCAACGAGCGCGCCGGCGGGCTCGGACAGCCCGGACAGGAAGGAGTACCAGAAGGCTTTTTTCCTGCTGCCCGTGGCAAAGTAAATCGGCACGGCAACGGAGATGCCTTCCGGGATGTTGTGGATGGCAACGGCAACGGCGATCGAGATCCCGAGCTTGACGTCGGACATGGCCGCTGCGAACGTGGCCAGGCCCTCCGGGAAGTTGTGGATGCCTATGGCAAGGGCGGTGAACATGCCGAGGCGTTTGAGGCGCGCTGCTTCGTCAGGTCTGCCGTTGTCCATCTTTTCAATGGTGTGAGCTTCGTGCGGGTTCTCGTGCGACGGCACAAGAAGGTCGATGATCAGCGCAACGGCAAAGCCGCCGAAAAACGCGGCCGGACCCGCCCACCGGCCCCAGGACTCTCCGTGCGCCTCGGAAAGGGAGCGCGTGCCTTGCACGAGAAGCTCGGCAAAGGAAATATAGATCATCACGCCGGCTGAAAAGCCGAGCGCCAGCGAAAGAAAGCTGCGGCTTGTTCGCCTGGTGAAAAAGGCCAGTGCGCTGCCTATGCCGGTGGACAGCCCCGCAAGGGCGGTCAGCAGGAATGCCATGAGCACATTTTCTTCCATGATGCCGGTTGTTTCCAGGGATGCTGCCGAAGAACCTTCTTCACCTTCTCAACGAGGTTGTATTTCTTGAAATAGGCTTTCTTTTTTGTGGAAAAGCTCAGAAAACGATGCTGCAGCCGCATCCTCCGTCCATCGTCAGGCTGGTGACGTCAGCCCCGCAATCATCCACGGTCCCGTTGCAGTCATTGTCGATTCCGTCGTCGCACACCTCGTCCGTTGGAAGGACGACGCCTTCGCAAATACCCCAGGTCCCGCCCATGCAGGTCTGGATTCCCGGCGTGCAGGGCGGCCTGTCCATGCCGCAGGGCCTTGTCTGGCCGTCGACGCAATCGGTGTCGCACACGCCGCCTTCATCGACCTGGCCGTCGCAGTTGTTGTCCATGCCGTCGCAGATCTCGAGCTCGGGCACGCAGGACCCGCATACGTCGTCCTCGTCGGTAAGGCCGTCGCAGTCATTGTCGATCCCGTCGCATATCTCTGCGCCCGTGGGCGTACAGTCCGGCCCGCACACCCCGTCCTCGTCGGTCAGGCCGTCGCAGTCATTGTCCGCGCCGTCGCATATCTCGGTCGTGGGCGCGGGAGCGTTGCAAGCGCCCCAGTTGCACCCGTCCGGGCAGTCGATGACGCCGGGCCCGCATTCGCTGGAGCAGGGCTGCGTCTCGCCCGCGCCGCACTCGCACACGGGGTTGTCGACAATGCTGGAAAAGTCCGTGGTCCAGTAATAGGTGTACATGGAGCCGGAGACCGTGGCCCTGCCGATGCCGATGGCCTTGAACCTGTCGTCGAGCATGTTGCGGTTGTGCCCGGGCGAGTTCTTCCACTGGATGAAGGTGTCGTAGGCTGAAGCATTGCCGGCCGCGATGTTCTCGCCCATGTAGGCGGCACCCGTGCACGCGGGCGTGTGGCCGGCCCTGCACATCCTGTCCCACGGGCTGCTGCCGTCGAGCCCGGTGTGGTCGAAATAGCCCTGCTGGCCCATGTCTAGGGAGTGATCGTAGGCGGCCTGGTTGATGGATCTGGACGCGGTCAGCGTTCCCTTTCCGTTGGACGTGCGGTAATCGTTGATGATGACCAGAAACGCGGCTTCATCGGTCGAGAGATCCCGAAGCGTGAATGTTTGAGTGCCGGCTTCATTGCCGGTCGGCTGGACG
>JBDRLK010000247.1:0-8651 GCA_043813155.1 Pseudomonadota bacterium
CGCGAGCAGTTTATCACGGAAATCCTCGGAAAAGACTGCGGCGCGGCGCCCGTTCCCGAGCTGCTCCGGAAGGGAGGGGTGTGCCCGAAATGCCGTCTCATCTTCGACGCGCTCCTGACGGCGTACAGGGGAGATCTGAAAAAAGTGCTCAACCACGTGCAGGTTGAAAGGTTCTTTTTCAGCAGGCGATACAGGCGGGGATTTGCCTCGATCGGCCCGCAGATGTCCGTGGACGCCGGGGAAAGGCAGGTCACGGCCGACAGGTCCCTGAACGCACTGCCCAAGGCGCTGCAGAACATCTCGATCTTCGAGCCTTACGGCGACCTGGTGGACGGATCGGGGGGCCTCATCGAGTTCAGCGACCTGCTCAAGCGCCCCGTGGAAGCCTTCAAATACCTCCTCGAAACCATTGAAAGCTCCGAGGTGCAGGCCGGGCATTCGATCCAGCGGATCAATGCCGTGCTCGTGGCCACAACCAATGAAATCCATATCAATGCATTCAAGCAGCACGCTGAAGGCGTTTCATTCCTGGGAAGGATGTCCTTGATCAAGATGCCCTATCTCATGCACGAGCCGGCGGAGAGCAGGATTTACGAAAACCAGGTGGCGCCGGGCGTGGGCAAGCACGTCGCGCCCCACGCGATCGAGATTGCCTCATCGTGGGCGATCATGAGCAGGCTCTTCAAGCCGGACCCGGAGCGCTACGACGACAAGATGAAACCTCTCGTCACGGAGCTCCTGGCCACGGAGAAATTCGATGTCTACCGCGAGGGAAAAATCCCGTCAAGGTTCAACAGCGAAGAGACCAAGATTTTCTCCAACAATATCGAAAACCTGTACCGTGAATCAGACGTGCGTCCGGCTTACGAGGGAGTAACGGGTCCGTCGCCCAGGGAAGTCAAGTACATCCTCTATCTGGCGGCGCAGAACCCCGGCCACCGGTGCCTCAGCCCCGTGGCGGTTATCGACGAGCTGAGCCGTTTCGTGACAAGAACAAAGGATTACGGTTTCCTCGGCGTTGAAAAGGAGGACGGGCATTACCACGATTTTTCATATTATGTCGACGCGCTGAAGATAAGGTTGGGCCGGATGCTCATGCTCGAGGCGGTGGAATCATCAAACATTTTCACCAAGAAGCAGTGCGAGGAGCTGTGGAGCCGCTACGTGCTTCATGCCAGCACGTGGATCAAAGAAGAAAAAGTCTTCAACCCTGTCACAAAGAAGCAGGAGCCGCCCGATGAAACGCTGATGGATGAGGTCGAAAGCAACCTCGACGTGAAGGACAAAAAGGAATTCAGGCAGGAAATGCTCAGGAAGATAGCGGCCGCGGCCATCGAAAAGGACCGCAATGTTGAGAACGCGCGGGATGTCCTCGAAAAAATCGACCCCATCGCGATTTTCCACAGCCATATCGAAACGCTCAGGACAAGGATGATCAAGAAGAACATCCCAAAGCTCCGCCAGCTCGTGGAAGAAGCGCTTGCGCTTCTTTCGCGCAAGGAGGATGATGAAACAGCTTCCGGCGAGGCCCGGACCTTCCTGGACAGTTTCCAGCAGCAGAACGGATACTGCCCGGACTGCGCGAAAACCGCCCTCGCCTTTCTGAGGGAAGAAAAGCTTGATTAGGCAGGCGCAAGCTTTAGCTTGCGTAACAAACAACCTCGCAACGCAGGCTAAAGCCTGCGGCACCCTACGTGGTCGTAGTCGAAGATCCGCTCTCTTTTCCGCTCTTTGCTACAGATGGTGAAGGGGGTTGGGATTCCTTGCCCTTGGAGTCCGGGCTGGACGCGGCTTCTTTTTCCGCCTTATTATCCTTGCCGGTCTTTTTGCCGTTGCCGCCGTTCGAACCGTCCTTCCTGGCGTAATCGGTAACATACCAGCCGCTGCCCTTGAGGATGAACGACGTGTGGGACACGATCCTGTGAACCGTCTTCGAGCTGCACAGCTTGCACCTTTTCAGCGGGTCGGCCTTGATGGACTGAAATTCCTCGAAAATTTTCCCGCATTTCTCGCATGCATATTCATAGATGGGCATAAGGATCTCCGTTTAAAACATTAACAATTTAACTATTAATAGCCCATTGTCAAGTTTACTTCGGGTATTCTCATGCATTCCGTCGGAGGGCAAACACTTTTTCAGGAGCCAGCAGATCCCCCTTCATCCGTCCGACGCCGATGAACTCGCCGCCTTCCTTGAAAACCCGCAGCATGCCGGTCCCGCCCGTTTTTTTCACGCCGCGCCCATGTTCAAACTGCCTGGCCTGCTCGTCATCGAGGCTGACGGCCGGGAAAAAGTAGAGCGCATCATGGGTGAGTACGACCCTCTTTTGCGTTTCAGCCGGGTCCTCCCCCATAAGAGAATCAAAGGTCACGGCCCGCTCCACCTGAAATTCCCCTATTGCGCTTCGCCTGAGCTCCTTCGTCACTGCCCCGCATCCCAGCACGTCCCCCATATCCTTCACGAGAGACCGGATGTACGTGCCCGAAGAGCAGGAAACCATGAGCCGCAGGTCGGGGTAGCTGTAGTCGACGATCTTCAGCTCGTGTATTGTCACATTCGCCGGTTTCACCTCCACATCCACTCCCTGCCTGGCGTAATCGGACGCCCTCCGGCCCCGTATCTTCTTGGCGCTGTAAGGCGGAGGGACCTGGCTGATGGGGCCGACAAAACGGGCCGCCGCCTTGTCCACGGCCTCCCTCTCCGGAACCGCGGGAGACGAAAAAACTTCCCTGCCCGACGTGTCGTAGGTGTCCGTCGATGTTCCCAGCACGGCCGCCGCCAGGTACCGCTTGGACAGCGAGGTCAAATATTCGCTCGCCCTCGTGGCGCTTCCCACGCAGACAAGGAGCAGCCCCGTGGCAAACTTGTCGAGCGTGCCCGTGTGCCCCGCCTTTGCTCCCAGCCTGCGGGCAATGGCGTGCGTGACGTCATGAGAGGTCATGCCGGCGGGCTTGTCAACGAGTAGTATTCCGCTTCTCACGTCCCGTCCAACTTTATAGTTTGACCATTGTAATTTCAACTGTTTTCCCTATATTTGTAATGGCATTAAATTACAAGCCGGGAGATACCATGGTACCTGTTGACAAGCTCATCGATCGATTCGGCGCCTTGAACGTGATCACCGACAGGCTCGAGCTTCTGTGTTTCGCAAGAGACATGAGCGTCCACAGGGGGGTCCTGGAGGCGATCGTGACCCCGACGGACACGGCCATGGTCGCGTCGCTTCTGGAAATGGCGTCGGATCACGGCTTCGCCGTTACCGCGCGCGGGGCCGGATCCAGCGTGACCGGCGCCGTCCTTCCCATTCGTCCGTCGGTCATCTGCGACCTCGGCAGGATGAACAGGATCAAGAAGATCAGCCACGAGGACCGCTTCGCCGTTGTCGAGCCGGGCGTTGTCTGCTCGGACCTGAACGCCGCCCTCGCCCCCCGCTCCTTCTTCGCCCCTGACCCGGGTAGCGCCACGGTGGCGACCATCGCGGGGATGGTGGCAACCAACGCGTCGGGGCTGCGCGCGGTGAAGTACGGCACGACCAGGCACCACGTCATGGCGCTCGAGGTGGTCCTGCCCGATGGAAAGATCATCCGCACCGGCACGATCGCGCCGAAAGAAACCTTCGGCTATGACCTTACGAGCCTCTTCGCGGCCTCGGAAGGCACGCTCGGCATTATCACCGAGGTAACGGTAAAGCTGACGCCCACGCCCCGGTACACGGCCATTGCCACGGCCTATTTCGACGAGCTGGAAAACGCGGGGCGCAGCGTCTCAAAGATCCTTGCCGACGGCATACCGCTGAGCATCTGCGAGATCATGGACCGCTCGAGCATCGAGATCACCAACAACGTCATGAACATGGGCCTGAAGCAAGCCGAGGCGCTCATCATCATGGAGGTCGACGGGCACCCGGCGGCGGTGAAAGACGACATTGAAAAGATCGTTGCCATATGCAATGAAAACGGCTCCACCTCCTCCCGGTGGACGGACGACCCGGACGAAAGAAACAGGTTATGGATGGGCCGAAGGGGGCTCGTCCCTTCTCTCTCGAGGGTGAAACCGGGCTGCCGCCTCATTCCGGTTGCAGAGGATTTCGGCGTTCCCACGAGCAAAATCCCGGACACGATCAAGGCTGCCCAGGACATAGCCCGCAGGCATGACGCCATGGTTGCCACCTTCGGCCACGTGGGGGACGGAAACGTTCACACGACGTTCATCGGCGACGTGAGAAAAGAGGAAGACTGGAAGAAGCTGCGCGCCGTGGCCGGGGAGCTCGTGAAGCTCGTGGCGGACATGAAGGGCACCATGAGCGCCGAGCATGGAATCGGCATTGCCAAGGCGCCCTTCGCCAGGCTTGGGCTGGGCGATTCGATCGACTGCATGAAGAAGATCAAGCAGGCCATTGACCCGAAAAACATCCTGAACCCGGGGAAAATGGGATTCGACGACTCGGTCAAGGACATCTACGACCACTTCGCCTTTTCCGAAATTCTGAAAAGGAAGCAGGGTGAGTATCCCCTGGGCGAAGAGGCTGAAAACGAGCTTCTCCTGTGCGTGCAGTGCGGCTTCTGCAGGAACGTGTGTCCCACCTATCAGGCCACGGGCCTCGAATCCATGAACGCAAGGGGAAGGAACATCCTGGCCTATGACCTCAGCGACGGAACCCTGGATCTTTCCCTGGAGGTGGCCGGAAAGTTTTTCACCTGCACGACCTGCATGAACTGCAAGTACGCCTGCCCGTCCAGGATCGACGTGGCGGGGATCGTCCACTCGGTCAGGGAGCGGCTGCAGGAAAAGGGCAAGGTCCCCGAGCCCATCAAGGCGGTCACAAGGAGCATCCGGGAATATAAAAACCCCCTGGGCCAGCCCGCCGACAAGCGGCTCGAGGTTTTTCCCAGGGACATTCGTAAAAAGAAGCAGGAGGGCGGGTACGCCGGCGGCGAGGTGCTTCTGTGGCTGGGCTGCATGGCGAGCTACGCGGACATGAAGATCGTGTCGTCCACCCTGAAAATCATGGAAGCGGCGGGCGACGATTATTTCTTCTTCGGCGAGGATGAAGGCTGCTGCGGATATTTCGTCCATCTCGTTGGCGACCGGGCCTTCGCGGACATTGCGGCGAAGAACATCGAGCGCATAAAGGCAACGGGAGCGAAAAAGCTCGTCACGCCCTGCGCCGGGTGTTTCAGGACTTTCAAATCCCTGTACTCCGGCATGGCCGACATGGGCATCGAGACGTTGCACATCGCCCAGTATGTTGAGCAGGCGGTCGAGGCAGGGAAGCTCGAGCTCAAAAACAACTTCGACAAAAAGGTCATTTACCACGACCCCTGCGACCTGGGACGGCACATGTCCGTCTACGACGCGCCGCGCGGCCTCATCAGCCGGATCGCCAGGGACGGCCCCGCTGAATTCAAGAGGAACAGGGAGCTTGCCCAGTGCTGCGGCGGGGGCGGCGGCCTGGTTGCCGCTGACAACGATCTGAGCATGTCCATATCCGACAAGAGGGCCGGGGAGGCGGCAGAGCAGTCCGCCGACGTCATTGTCTCGGCCTGCGCAAGCTGCAAGGGCAACCTCAAGAAAAGCGCCGCAAAAATACGCAAGCAGCAGAAAAAGACCATCAAGGTCATGGACATCACCGAGCTCATCGCCTCCGCCCTCTAGGGGCCGGGCCTTGAATCTTGAATTTTACCCCCTTTTTCTATGAACTTTTTTCATAGCTGATTTCGTTTATACAATCTGTCCTGACTCTTTACCCTTCACTATGAAATTTTTTCATAAAAATACCCCCTAAAATTCAAGATTCAAGGCCCGGCCCCCTATTGCGTTCGGGGGGAAATCGAGTATAATGGGGGAAATCAATTTGGGAGGTACACAATGAAAAAGATCAACTTGCTGTTTGTTTTATTGCTCGGGCTTGGTGTTGCCCTCGGAGGCTGCAACGGCGACGGGGATGACGAGGACACGACCACGGACCCCGATGTTGTCGATGACAGAACCGATGCGGTCGATGACCCGGTGGACGACCCCGTGGATGACAGGACCGACCCTGTCGATGACCCGGTGGAGGACACTGTACCCGACACGGTCGAGGACGTGGCAACGGACGAGGAAGAGGAAAACCCGGTTCACCCGCCCTGCGCCGACCCGCCCCCGCCCGAGATCGGCGAGGAGTGCGATAGCTACACGGACTGCGGCGGAGAGTACCCGCGCTGCTTTGAGGAGGACATCGAGGAGTTCGACGGCGAGACCTACATCTCCTGGCTCGACGGCTACTGCGGCCTGCAGGGCACGGGCACTCTGGTGTGCGACATCGAGAACCCGGACGAGACCTGCCCGGAAGGCATGCGGTGCATGTACCTGTACGGCTGGGGCTCGGCTGCGGTGTACGGCTGCATGGACGCCTGCACGTCCGATATCCCGGACACGGACCCGCCCGAGCTCTACGGCTTCAACTGCGGGTGCAGGGCGAGCTACGAGTGCTCGATCACGGGGGGCGTCTGCCTTCCCGGCTGCAGCCACAGCAGGGAGTGCTGCGAAGTCTGGCGGGACGACGGGGACTACGTAAGAGAGGAAGGCGAGGTCGAGGTTCTCGAAGGCTGCACAAACTACTGCGACAATGACCCGAGCGACGACGGCGGCGCGACCTATTCCTGCGTTAACATGGGAGACTTGGAAGCAGCTTTCTCCGACGCCTGTCTCCACGACTCCCAGTGCCCGGCCGACGGCCGCTGCCTTGACCCCATATGGAACACGGATGACGACGGCAACCCCAACTTCCCGGGCGGCTACTGTCTGAAGGACCGCTGCGACGCGGACGGACGCGGCTGCGGCGGATCGGGACAGCACTGCGCCAACCTGGGGACCGGGGACAGCCCGTTCTGGGCATGCGTGGCGGCCTGCAGCCTGGGCGACGACCCCGACGGCGAGAGCTTCCCCTGCAGGCAGGAGCCTGCGGACGAGAAGATGACCTGCGCGCCCTTCTACATGGACGACCCCTTCCTCGACACCTCGGATTTCGACGGGTACTGCTGGTATGGAAACTTTGAATCCGAGGTCGCGGACCCGAATTTCGGCGCTGACTGCGAAGCCGAGGCTGACTGCTGGTCGCCCCTGGGCCACGGTCACTGCTACACCATGACGGACTTCGACGTCAATTTCTGCTCGGTCGGGTGCAACGAGACTCTTGCCGTGGACCATGACGTGTGCGGCGCCGCCGCCGAGGGCATCTGCGACCTCGCACGGTCGGGCATCTGCTGGCCTTCCTGCGACGACCCGGGCGGCCCGCTCGGCGAAAACGGCTGTCCTGTAACGGACCCGCCCGCCTGGGCATGCTATGCCACGGCGGACTTTGCGGACGATCTGGCCGTAGCAGATGGCGCAACCATGCCCACGGGATTCTGCTACCCGGCCTGTGAAGGCGACGAGGACTGCACTGCGTTTGCGGACACGGGCTGGGTCTGCGACACGGACTCAGGCGTGTGCAGCGAAGAGTAAGAAAATCTTTTTCTTATTGACAAAACCGGCTGATTCTATAAAAAAATAACTCAACATGTACTACGAATACCTAGCAATCCTTCTTGCCATTCTCTTTGCCCTGTCCCTGGCCTGGACCTTCTGGTCCCTGAGCCATTTCCTGGGCCCGAACAACAAGACCCCGGAAAAGATGATCCCCTACGAGTGCGGCTCGGACACCATGGGCACGAGAGACGTCAGGTTCCCCATCAAGTTCTATCCCGTTGTCGTTCTCTTCCTGCTTTTCGACGTGGCCATCGTGTTCCTGTACATATGGGCCGTAATCGTGAAATCCCAGGGATGGCAGGCCATGGCCGCGGCAACCCCGCTTTTCATCATCATCCTTTCCGTTCTTTTCTACGCCTTCCGCAAGGGCGTATTCCAGTGGCGCACGTAGGCGGGCCGAAGGCACGCCGAGGGCGTGCAGCACCGATGAGTCGTGGGATCGCAGAATTCAACGCCGTTGCAGGCGTTCATGTCCGAGCAGTCACTGTCCCGCTCGCATTCCTGGTCGGTCTCTTCAACGTCCATGTCCTGAATGTCCGGGAAATCGGGGAAAAAATCCCATTCAAACCAGTCGAAACCGTCCGGCTCGGCCGGCGCGTCGCGCGATACGAGCTCGCCCTTCGTATTCAACCCGCACCCCGCCGCAACCAAAGCGCACACCAGGACAATGAGACGGCGCAATTGCATTAATTCTCCTGATTATTAAAATATCACGCAACCACATACCTGGCAAGCGACACATTCGACACTTTCGACGGATCTTTTCCGGCTTGTGGCAAGCGGCCCTGAAGGGCCGCACACCATTCGAGTTCGATCTATCCGTACGGATTGGGCTCTGCACCGTCCTCTTCCTCGGGCAGGGGAGCCGGGGAAGCCGGTGGAGGCATGGGCGCCGGGGGCGCCGGGGCTGGAGCCGGCGGAGGCGTGGTCAGCGTTTTGGGGGGCTGGACAGGAGCGGGAACAGGAGCAGGAGCCGGCGCGGGAGCGGGCTCAGGTGCGGGGGCGGGCGCAGGGACCGGCGCAGTCGGTAAATAAATGAGCTCATCAACCGTGATCACGGGGGACGCGGGCACGGGAGGCTCCTTCTTCTTTTTTTTCTTCTTCTTGCCTGCCAGTGCCGGATCCTCGAGAGGAGGCG
>JBDRLK010000248.1:0-3729 GCA_043813155.1 Pseudomonadota bacterium
CACCCGGGTTATTCTCATCATCCCCTCCTGATAAAACTTGGGGTAGCTGCACGCTCTGGGGGGGCCCGGGGGGCGTGTTCTGGGGGGCCAAGCTTGGCCCGCGCGAACGCGTGGGAGCCGCGCTTGCCCGCAGCTACATTTCAATAGACTATATTTTTTATTTCAATTCTTGTTAAATGTCAATTCTTTAATTAATAATAGATTTCCCCATGCTTGAAACGGGCAAAACCACCGGGATTCGCGGATGTCGCAATACGGGATAATATCGATCAGGAACATCGTATTCCTCTGTTTTTTCATTTCAGGGGCCACGGGATTGATCTTCGAGAACCTGTGGATACGCATGCTGACGCTCGTTTTCGGGTCCACGACTCTCGCCATCAGCTCCGTCCTGACATCCTTCATGGGCGGCCTGGCCCTGGGAAGCTACTTTTTCGGGAAAAAAGCCGATGAGATCAAGCGGCCCATGCGGCTTTACGCCGTCATGGAGGGAGCCGTGGGCGTGTGGGCCATCCTTTCGCTGACAGCCGTCCAGAACCTATACCCCCACCTGAACCGGTGGCTCTGGGCCACCTTCCAGCCCGAATACATATCCTTCTCCCTGCTGCGTTTTATCTTTACCATCCTGCTGATCCTGCCGCCCGCAACGCTCATGGGCGGGACCCTGCCCATCCTCTCGAGAATGATCGTGAAGACGCAGCGTGAATACTCGAATGTCGGGTCGAAAGCAGGATGGCTGTATGCTTTCAATACGTTCGGCGCCATTGCGGGAGCCGCTGCCGGCGGCTTCATCCTGATGCCCGGCATCGGCGTTGTGTGGACAAACACGCTGGCGGCTTTTTTGAACATCTTTCTCATCATGGCCCTCATTCTGCTGCTGGAAAAACGAATCACGGGAAGCTTCTTCGCTCACAGGCGGGACATCGATGAGCTGGAAGAAGCCATGAAGCCGGGCGTCAAGGCGGATACGGGGCCCGATGAACCGCCCGCGCCGTGCGCACCGCCGGAGCCTGTCGGCGCCCGGGGCGCCGTAGCCGTGCTCATCGCGTTCGGCATCAGCGGTTTCGCTTCAATGAATTACCAGGTCATCTGGTCCAGGGCCATGAGCATGATCATCGGCTCCTCGATTTACGCTTTCACCATCACGCTGGCGGCCTTCCTCTGCGGCATTGCGATCGGCAGCGCCGTTATCTCGGCGACCATCGGCAGGATCAGGCGTCCCATCCTCTGGGTGGCCGGCGTCCAGATGTGGATCGCCGTGGCCGCCGTCGCGATCTATTTCGTCATGGACCATTTTCCCTACTGGTTCGCGTCCATGGTTACCTCCGTGGGGATCTATCACAATCACATCGGCCTCATCCAGCTGTTCATGTTCATCACCGCATTCCTGGCCACCGTGCCCGCGGCACTCGGCATGGGTGCGACCTTTCCCCTGACGATCAGGGTGTGCTGCGGCAGCCTGGAGCGCGTGGGCACCGACATCGGGAAAATCTACGCCGTTAACACCATCGGCGCCATCGCCGGTTCGTTCGCCTCCGCGTTCATCCTCGTGCCGGTCTTCAGCCGCATCGGATACGGCTACGGGCTCCAGTGGTCGTTCCTGCTGAGCGTTGCGCTGAACATCGGGGCGTTCGTCCTCGTCCTCAGCTTCGCCAGGGTGCGCAGGACCGTCAGGGTCGCCGCGGCCGGCCTGGTGCCCCTGGCGCTGGGCGTGCTCGTTCTCGCCACCATCGCCGGCAGGCTTTACTGGGACCCCGCCCGCATGACGATCGGCCCGTTCAGAGTGAGCCTTGCCGACGACATCCTCGACAAGGAAGCGTGGGGCGAGCCGGAAATCCCCTTTTACTTCGACGGCATCTCGACGACCGTAACGGTCGAACGCTGGGGCAAGCACATTTCCATGAAGAATAACGGCAAGGTGGAGGCCTCGAACGGCGACGACATGTCCACCCAGATCATGGTGTCCGCCATGCCCATTCTCATCCATCCCGAGGCGGGCAGCGGGAAGCTCGATGCGCTCCTGGTCGGCTGGGGAAGCGGCGTATCGGCCAGCTCGGCTCTCACCTTTCCCATCAGGAGCCTGGAGGTGGTGGAGCTGGAGAAGAGCGTGATCGACGCTTCGAGACATTTTTCCGACGTTACTGTGTTCAACTTCTCCATGAAGGAGTTCCCCTTCCTGGTCCATCCCCGACTGAAGCTGATCGCCAACGACGGCAGGAATTACATGTCCTCGGGCATGAAAAAATACGATGTCATCATCAGCGAGCCTTCCAACCCCTGGATCACCGGCGTGTCCAACCTGTTCACCGTGGATCATTTCCGGATTGCCGGGAAAAACCTGAAGGAGGGCGGCATCTTCTGCCAGTGGGTTCAGCTTTATGAAATGAGCCCCAGCAGCATTTGCAGTATTTTCAAATCCTTTGCCCTGTCGTTCTCTTACGTGGCGGTGTTCGGCGCCGAGCCGAGAAGCACGGACACGCTGATGCTCGGCTCCATGGACCCCTTCCGGTTCAGCCTGAAAAAAGCGGGGGGAGTGATGGAGGAGAAAGCGGTCAAGGAGCTGCTGCTGGAGGCGGGAATCGAACAGCCGCAGGACCTCTTCTCGGGAATCATTTTCGGCAGCAGGGATGAAGTCCTGACATTCTGCGATTATGCGGTCATCAACACGGACGACAACGCGTTCATCGAATTTTCCGCGCCCAAGGACCTGATTGGATTCGAAGCTTACCAGGACTACCTTCCGCGCTTTTACGCCCCCGACTGGGATATGGGGAACGTGGACTCACTGATCGAGGAGTTCGGCCGCACCAACGTTGAGAAATCGGAAAACTATGCCACCCTTGCCCTGTCGCTCGCCAAGGGAGGCAGAAAAAAACTTGCAGGAAAATACGTCGTGGCGTCAAAGAAACAGGCGGACACGGAAATGACCGAGCTGGCCGTGCTGGTGCTCAGCTATCTTGTAAGCGATAAGAACGAGCCTGCCCTGCAGTTCGGTCTTCCGGTCCTCGGCCCCGAAATAGACGAGGAAACGCGTGGAGCGTTTGAAAAAAAATACGACTTGATATTGAAATTGATGGATGGAAAGGACCTGGAGGGGGCGTTCAAGGTTCTACTCGAGCTCCCGGAGGAGCTGTGGGAGTTCAGCGACAGCGAGTTTCAGCTTCTGACAGCCTATCTCGAGTATAACAACGACAGGAGCGACAGCGCTTCCGAGCGCCTTGAAACGGTTATTGCGAGAGACGACGGCTTTGCCCTTGAGCGACCGGAAATATATTATTATCTTGCTAAAGCTTATTATAAATCCTACAATTACAGGAAAGCTGTTTCCGAAATGAAGAACTTCGTATTGATGAAGCTTGCACACAAATTAAAAAAGAAGCTTGCTGGACAATAGCGACTTGGTGTATTAGCATTGACTAATCATTTTGTGAGGAAACCAACATGGCAAAAGGCAAAAGCAAACCTAAAAAGAAGCCGGCTAAAAAGAAGGCCGCTGCAAAGAAGCCGGTGAAAAAAAAGGTAGCCAGGAAAGCGCCAGCCAAGAAGAAGGCCGCTGCAAAAAAGCCGGTGAAAAAGGCCGTCAAGAATAAACCAGCCATAACAAAAGCAGCCACGAAAAAGAAGGCCGCCTCAAAAACCGTAAAACCGGCCAAAACCGATGCCAAGGCAGCAAAGAAAAAAGCCGCCTCCCCTAAAAAGGTAAGACTCACAAAAGAGGATCTCGATTAC
>JBDRLK010000249.1:0-4317 GCA_043813155.1 Pseudomonadota bacterium
CCTCGGTGTGCTGGCCGCCATCGCGATCATTTCCTTCCGCAAATACGTGCAGCACTCGAAGACCACCGAGGCCTACACCATGCTGGGCGATATCCGGGCCAAGCAGGAGGCGTACAGGGCGGAGTTCAGCCAGTACTGCCCTGTCAACGCGTCGCTGTCCTCCGGCCTGAGGCACCCGGGCACGGCGCCGAGGGCGGACGGTAAAAAAGTTGCCTGGGATCCTGCCCCCAACAATTGGCAGCAGCTGGGCGTGCGGCCCGACGGAAACGTTTACCTGGGATACGTCACCACGGCCGGGATTCCTCCTGCAGCGTGCGCCGGTGAGGATTGTCCGCCCGTTGACGTCCGCGATCACTGGTGGGTCGGACGGGCCTATGCCGACCTCGACGGAAACGGGGTCATGAGCTCGTACACCATGTTGAGCGGCGCAAGGGGCGTCATTATTCTGAACGAGGGAGAATAAGGCAACAAGGATTATTATAAGGCATTTATAATAATAAGAAACTTTTAACCAACAACCCAACAACCCAAGGAGGAAGAACATGAAGAGACAAAAAGGATTCACACTGGTGGAGCTCATGATTGTCGTCGTCATTCTCGGCATTCTGGCGGCAATCGCGATCCCTGCTTTTATCAAGTACATCAGGAACTCCAAGACATCGGAGGCCAAAGAGAACCTGGCGTACCTGTTCAGGGAGAGCACAACGTACTACGCGGGCGAGAGGACCGACCCCGCCAACCCGTACACGGCGGATATTGCCTCGCAGTTCCCTTCTACGGCAGCCCTTAATCCCGGCACGATTCCTCCGGGAGTCAAGGTGACCTCGTCGTGGGATCCCACTGTTTCAACGACCTGGCAGGCTTTGAAATTCTCACTGGCAGACCCGCATTACTACTCCTATGAGTATGTCTCCACGGGAACCGGCACGGGCGCCAATTTCACGGCCTATGCGCGCGGCAACCTGGACGGAGATGCAAACAACAGCGAGTTCTGGCGCGCCGGCCAGGCGAACGCCCAGCAGGAAGTCCAGGGAACCAGGGGTCTCGTGGAAAAAGATCCTCTCGAGTAACATCCTTCACGGAGCTTTCTTCCATTGAAAAAATCCGGTTTCACGCTTGTCGAGCTCATGGTCGTGGTCGTTGTGCTCGGCGTGCTTGCCGCGATCGCCATCCCGGCGTTCGTCAAGTACATTGCCGCCTCTAAAACCACCGAAGCAAAGGAGAACATCGCCTACCTCTACAGGGAAAGCACCTGCTACTTTGCCAAGGAAAGGGCGGACCCGGCCTCGGCCTACGTCGTGATGATCCCTCACCAGTTTCCCGTGTCGGAGGGGCCGAATCCCCCCGTTCCCCCGGCGGCCAAGAAGATACTGTCGACCTGGGACGCGCCGACGTGGCAGGCGTTGCAGTTCGGGCTCGTTGACGCTCACTACTACGCCTACGAGTATGTTTCCACTGGAACCGCCACGTCGTCCAATTTCACGGCCTATGCGCGAGGCGACCTTGACGGGGATGGAAACCAAAGCGAGTTCTGGCGCGCCGGACAGGCGAACTCTCAGTTGGAAATCCAGGGGACCAGGGGGATCGTGGAAACCGCACCTCTCGAGTAACAGGCTCTCGATCAAACCGACCCGGTCTTCCGGACGCCGCTCACTGTCATCTATCACCTATCACCTGAAACCTGTTGATCTGCATCCCGCGTATGACTATAGTATAGAGTAGCAAGCGGGCAAGCCCGGCCCGCCCGTACATGGAGGGCAGCCGCGCGCCCCCGGCGCGCCCCATGCTTTCTTTACCATGCAACGTTTCATCTCACCGCTCGTCAGGAAAACAGCCGTCTCGGCCATCCTTGTGCTGCTTTGCCTTTTTGCCGTCATAACCGGCAGGGAAGCAAGGCTCCAGAGGCTGGCCGTCTCCCACCCCGAAAAAATCCACTTCATCCCCATTCCCGAGTGGTCCCGGGCGATCTGCGTCGGGTACACCGAAGCAGCTGCAGACCTCGCATGGATCAGGGCGCTGATCTATTTCGGCGAAGAAACGGGGAAAAGCGGGCACTTCGAGTACCTGGACAGCCACAATGAGCTCATCCTGGGACTGAACCCCATGTTCCAGCGAGCCTACATGTGGGCCGGCGTCACCGCGATTTACAGCTCCGGCATCATAACAAGAAAGGACGTGGAAAAGGCTATCGAGTACCTGAAAAGGGGGGTTGAAAAATTCCCTTATGACGGAAACATGCAATACATGCTCGGCTTCGACCTCTACTTCGAGCTGCCCCAGTTCCTGGCGGACGTCAATGACGAGGAGGGGATCAGGAAGGCGAAGCTCGAGGGGATCGAGCATTTCAAGAAGGCCATCGTGGCTGGCAACCAGCCTGAATGGCTGGCGGGTCTCGTCAGCTCACTGCTCAAAAAGAACGGGCATGTCGAGCTGGCCATTAAAAGTCTCGAGGACAACCTCAAGTTCATGGAAGACCCGGAAAAACAGAAGCAGCTGCTTGCCCGCCTGGCGCAGCTCAAGGGCGAGCGGGACATGGGCGAATACCAGAAGGAAATGATGGAGCTTCACAAACGCTGGTCCACGGACTACGCCTACCTGCCGCTGGACATGTTTCTTCTTGTTGAGCCGAAGTCCCTCACGAACCTTCCCCCTTTTTCCTCCCTGACCACGGAAACCGATACTGCCATGGATATTCTCGACCAGCTCTCCATCACCCAGACCCAGACCGAGACCGGCATGTAGCGCACGCATCTTTTCGCCCACAGCTCAGCTTCAGCGGGCTGACGGCGGGGCCGGTTGCGGATCATCGGGGATTCAGCTGAAGCTCACGACGGGTTCAACCTTTGCCTTTCCTGCACTTTTCCTTGAATTCCCGCCTGAAAAGTGCTCTTATATTTCTCAGCAAACAAGCGGTGCGTTACGTCATCCGGATGAAAGGGACTTCAAATAATCCTCGGCCCGCAGCCGCCGCAAACACGGCAAACGGCCCGCTCCGCCGTCATGGACAGGGATCTCGCCTTCTCGTCGTTGTCCTCATCGCAGTCGCCGCGTGCGGCGCGGCGCGGTTCGTCAACGAGTTCGTGTGGGACGATCTTTACCTGATCGTCGAGGCCGACACGATCCACGACTGGCGAAATATCCCATCGTTCTTCTTTCATAACACGCTCCACGCTTCTTCCAGGGACGCCGCAGCCGCCGGCGACCGGTCGCCCGTCGATACGTACCGGCCGGTGACGCTTATCTCTTTCGTCTGGGACGCTGCGCTCTCCGGCCGGGAACCGTGGGCCTATCACCTGACCAATGCCCTCGGGCACCTGGTGTGCGTGGCGCTGGTCTTCTTTCTGGCCCTTCGCCTGCTGCAACCGGAGCGCCGGCATCTTGCGCCCTTCGCGGCGGCGTGGTTCGGGCTCCAACCGCACCTGGCCGAGGCCCACGTGTGGATCAACGGGCGCTCTGACATCTTTTGCGTGATCTTCGGACTCTCGGCCATGCTTCTGTGGCGCCGGGCTCTCGGGGCCGCGTCATGGAAGCGGATGCTCATGCTCGCAGCAAGCGCAGCCCTTTTTCTTGCCGGGCTGCTCAGCAAGGAGGTGCTCCTGCTGACATTGCCCACTCTCCTGTTCTGGCCGGCGAAAACCGGTCGTTCTTCACTTGCACTCCGACAGCGCATCCTGCAGGTCACCCCGTTTGCGGCGGTCTCGGCGATCTACCTTGCCATGCGGTTCTTTGCCCTCTCGGGAATGCGCACTTATGGGGACAGCGCCCAGGTAAGGATGGCCCTCTCCTACTTTCCCGTACTGCTCGTCGATGCTTTCCAGGAGCTGGTTATCCCTCTTCGGGTCTACACGCGGTCGATGACGGACGACTACTTCGCCTGGGGCATGCCGGCGTTCGTGTTGTGCCTGATCGCGGCGCTTTCGATTGCCGTCGTCGTGCTCCGGGTGCGCCGGAGGCTTCCGCTCCTCGCATGGGGATCGCTGTGGTTCGCGGCCACGCTTGCCCCGGTCGCGGTCATCGCGACAGTGCTCTGGCCGGGCTTCGGCCGGTTCCTCTTCCTTCCGTCAATTGGGCTCATCATCGGCCTGACTGACGGTATCGGGCGGTTGGTCGAGCGCACGACGAGGACTAGGTCACGCGTGCGCTCCATCGTGGCCTGCGCCCTGGTCGTCTATCTCGGACTGCTGGGCGCGCTCCTGGTCCAGCAGACGCGCTCGTTTCGCGACGAGGAGACGCTTTATCAGTCGATCATCGACGCTGCGCCGCAGCGCGCCCACGGGTACGGATTTCTCGGTATGATGTACAGCGAGCATGGGCGCT
>JBDRLK010000250.1:0-2493 GCA_043813155.1 Pseudomonadota bacterium
GTCGGGGTCGTCGCAGTCGACGAGCTCGTCGCTGTCGTCGTCCTCCTCGTTGTCGCACACCTCCGGGGGGATGCCGCAGTTGCCAATGTCCGCGTCCTCGGGAATGTCGCAGAAGCCCGTCTCCACGCACTGGTCGTCGTCGTCGCAGCCGGGCACGCAGATGTCGCCCGTCGTGTCGCCGTCCAGGTCATAGCAGTCGTAGCCCTCGCGGCAGCCGTCGCCGCACTCGGCCAGGCAGCCCCAGGGTCCGAACATGCCGAAGGACACGCAGCTCGAGCCCTCCGGGCACTCCAGCGTCGAGCAGTCATCGTCATAGCTGAGGATCGTGCACGTGCCGCCGGGCCAGCCGTTCTCCCACTCCATGAGGCACTGGCCGGTTTCGCAGTCGGCGTGGCTCGCGCAGGCGTCGCCGACAGCCCCGTCTCCCGTGGCGCACGCGCCGTCTTCGTCGAGGAAGCATTCCCAGTCCTCGCAGTCCGTGTCGCCGTCCCCGTCGTTGTCCTCCTCGTCGGCGCAGTCCGACTCGGAGCAGTTCACGGCCTCGGCCGAGATGCAGTCGGCGTCAAGGCAGTCGGCAAAGCCGTCGTGGTCGTTGTCCTCCTCGTCGTCGCACACGGTCTCGGTGCATCCCTCGTCCTCGGCGCAGTCCGGGTCGTAGCAGTCGATCAGGCCGTTCTCGTCGTTGTCCAGGCCGTCGCCGCACTCGGTCTCCACGCACGCATCGTCGCCGAAGCAGTCGCCGTCCGCGCAGTCCGTGAGCCCGTCCTCGTCGTCGTCTTCCTCGTTGCCGCAGTCGGTTTCGATGCACGCATCGTGGCCGTAGCAGTCCGGGTCCTCGCAGTCGACCAGTTCGTTGCCGTTATCGTCTTCGTCATTGTCGCAGATCTCCGGGATCTTGCATGCAACGGCAATGTCGAAGTCCGCGGCGGCCTCGCTCCAGCCGTCCACGATGATGTAATAAGTCTCGTCAGGCATGCTCTCGAACTCGACGAGCTCGACCGCTCCCGTGCCCGCGCTGTACCCGATGCACATCGATCCGGTGTCGCATTCTCCCGCCATGAGGAAAAGATCCATGTCCTGGCCCGCCGTGTTGATGGTCAGGGTGACCGTGACGAACATGTGGGCGTCCGTGGTCAGCGAATAGACCAGCTCGCCGCCCGACTCGTCCAGCGTGTCGGCGCAGCTGTACCCGTTCATCCTGTCCGGTTTTCCGATCGTAGTCTGGCCGGTCAGCGCCTCGCCGCAAGCGATGGCCGCTTCCACGCACTCGCCCGGCGCTTCATCGGCCGGCACGTCGGGAGCAACGTCCTCGGTCGGCATGTCCTCGACGGTCCCGTCCTCGGCAGGCACGTCTGCGGGCGCGTCAGCATCCGGCACGTCCTCGTCGACCGCTTCTTCGACAGCATCCATGTCATGGCCGTCGCCCTCTTCCTCGACATCGTCTTCTCCATTGCCGTCGCCATTGCAGTGGGCCATGAAGGTCCCGAAGACAACGGCCAGCATAATGATGAGCAGTTTTTGTCCTCTCATTTTGTACCTCCTGAAAAAAAAAAGAACATTGAAAAAAACTACCTATTCATACATCCAAATCACATAATGTCAACAAAAAACCGCCAAACTCCCCCCCTGGTTTTCCAGACATATTATTTTGTTGCCGTGGAGGTGGCGGGCAGCTGAAAGCTGATAGCTGTTGAAAACCGGCCGTCGGCCGGTTTTCAGCCCAGTATCGACAGCAATATGCCGGCCGCGACGGCCGTGCCGATCACGCCCGCCACGTTCGGGCCCATGGCATGCATGAGCAGGAAGTTCGAAGGGTTTTCCTGGTTTCCGACCTTCTGCACGACCCTGGCGGCCATGGGCACGGCCGAAACGCCCGCCGCGCCGATGAGGGGATTGATTTTTCCCCTGCTCACGAGGTACATGAGCTTGCCGAACAGGACACCGGTCGCCGTGGCGATTACAAAGCTCAACAGTCCCATGAGGAAGATGCCGATCGTCTTGGGGTGAATGAAGGTTTCGGCGTCCATCTGCGTACCCACGCACACGCAAAGCAAAATCGTTACGATGTTGATGATCTCATTCTGCGCCGAGCGGCTCAACCTGTCGGTCACCCCGCTCTCCCTCAGGATGTTTCCCAGGCAGAGCATGCCGATGAGCGGCAGGACCGCGGGGACGAAGAGCGCACAGAGAACCATCATGATGATGGGGAAGGCCATTTTTTCCATTTTCGTAACTTTGCGAAGCTGCTTCATCACGACCTTCCGCTCCTTCGAGGTCGTCAGCAGCTTCATGATGGGCGGCTGAATAAGGGGGACCATGGCCATGTAGGTGTAGGCGGAAACGGCCACCGGGCCCAGAAGGTGCGGGGCCAGGATGATGCAGGTGTAGATCGAGGTTGGGCCGTCGGCCCCTCCGATAATCGCCAGGCCTCCGGCTTCCCGCGGCGTGAACTCGATAATGCCGCCTGTCAGCGCGCCAATGACGGGGTAGGCC
>JBDRLK010000251.1:0-2561 GCA_043813155.1 Pseudomonadota bacterium
TTTCCTGGAGCGCGTATTCCCCGGGCCCGGCGCCGGCCCCGGCCCGGGGCTCGTCGGCCGCGAAATGCGCATCATCCTCCGGCCTGCTCATTTGCGCCAGGAGCTCCTCGTTGCCTGTCTTTTTCGCGCAGATCGCCAGGAGCAGCTCGGGATTGGAAATATCGCTGATGATATTGCCTCCTGACATGCTCATCAGGATCGGCTGGCCTCCTATGAGCCCGAGATCGGAAAGGGCGATCTGCCTTCCTTGAAAACCGAAAACCGCGGCATACCTGATTCTTACCGTCCCCTTCCTTACGAGGATATCGGTTTCATCCGTGCGCAGGCCGACCACTTCGTCCCACCCGATCCGCAGCCTGTAGTCGTCAAAGGCCTGTTCGATCCCCTTTTCGTCCACCGTGATGGAGCGGCGGTGGAAATCCCTGAAGTAGAGAATAAGGGTGTAGCTTCCCACCGTGAAAATCGAGAACACGAACGAAAGCCCCCATGACGCCGCGGTAAAAATGGCGAGCAGAAGAAAGATAACCGTGGCAATGAGAATGAAACGCATCAACAGCGGCCGCGGGCTCTTTCGAAAGGTTGCTTTCATCGTTTTTTCCGGCGCGTCACAGCGCAATAATATTGCCCTTGCACAGGTTCCCTGAGATCGACCCAATTTTTTTCTTGTCGCTGCCTTCCTCGAGGACCCTGATGTCGAGGTTAATCGGAGTTACGCAATCGTCCAGCTGCCATTCCATGGTCTCCAGCTTGCCGGCTTTCAATTCGCCCTTTATCTTCAGTCCGCCCTTTTTCCCGGCCAGCTTCAAGGTTCCGCTCGCCTCGGGTTCTGCGCCCTTTGACATTAACTTAAATCCATCGAGGGCCAGGGACAAGTCGTACGTTTTCGGCTCCGCACCGATGCAGTCCACATTGCCCGATGCGGTGATCCTGCCGCGGCCGGGGAGAGTGACCTGCAGATCCTTGAGGAACATGACCTCGGAATTAAACAGCATGTCGAGCTTATCGAGGCTGCCCTTGACATTCAGCCCCTCGAAGGAAATCTGACCGCCCTTCATCTTTGCTTTCGCCCACACGCCCATGGGTGCGTCGCCCCTGCTCCAGTCCGCGGCCGGGATATTTACGTCCATGAGAGAAGCCTCCGCCCCCTCGATACGGAGCGAGCCGGCCTTGCCGTGCTTCATGACCAGGTTGACTGATTTGAAGTTGATCGCACCCGCCTTGAGGTTGGGGGCGCCCGGAATCGGTTTGCCGTCGCTTGTCCTGCTGTCCCAGAATTTTCCATTTCCCAGGTCGATGCTCACGTCAACGCTTCCGACCTGGATGACCGCTTTTTCAGGGCGTATTGTCTCGAGAAGAAGCCCTATCGGGAACTCGATGTCCCTGATAACGGCGAATTTCCCCTGCACGGGATGCTCGATGACGGTCTTGGGGATTTTCACCTTGCCCGTCAGAAGACTCAGCTTGAGCTTCGAGGGATTGATCGTGATCCCCATCGTCTTCTCGAGCGGATAGAAGGCCGCCCGGAAAAGATCGTTCGGCTCCGGCTGGACGCCGGCCGTGCCCGAGGAGGCTGCCGCCGGAAGCAGAACAGCAGTGAAGAGCATCCATATTTTGCGCCGGTGCATTTCATTCACCCGTCAACACTTTAGACGTTCCTTTCCCCGGTTATGTTCTATCCTTTGCGCCCTGCCCGCCGATAAAGTCCGCCACGCATTCCACCACCTCGTCCCGGTCGTAGTCAACGGGAATCAGGTGGCCGGACCTTCCGAAAATCCTCGTCCTGATCCTTGCCTTTTCAGCCTCGCCGCGCATGAGCTCCACGTTGGCGGGAGGCGTGGTTACGTCATACTTGCCGTGAAGAACAAGAACGTCCCCCTCCAACTGCGAAAGATCCTCTCTGCGCACTTTGCGTGAAAATTCCTGGAGGCTTACGGCGGCCCTGATCGAATGATGCATGTAGGAAGGGATGAGGCTGCGCACCCTGTCGTCCACGACATCCGGACCCCCCAGCTTCGGGACCTTGATGTCGAAGGGCAGGTGCATGAGCTTGTAGCAGCTGATTGCGTACTCGGTAAACAGCGGCAGCCTGAGCGGAGCGGCCATAACGACCAGCCCGGCGAATTTCCCGGGATTGCGGGCATAGCAGTGGATGGCAAGCAGGGAGCCCATGCTCAAGCCGCCAATGAAAAAATTTTCAGGCCTGTAGATTTTCTCGAGGGCTTCGACTTTCTCTTCAACACTTCTCATCCAGTCGCGCCACCTGGTCTTTGAAAGGTCCTCAACGCTCGTTCCGTGGCCGTCCAGCAGAGGGCAGTGCGCTCCCATGCCGCGGCTGGAAAGGCCTTTCCCGAGATACCTGATTTCCGCGGGTGTACCCGTAAACCCGTGAATGAGAAGCACGCCCGCGGACCTGTCGTCGCCCGGAAAATAATCGAACGGCCTCGGGTCGCTGAAAATTGAGTCGTCCATTAAAGTATCCGACTCATTATATCGTTAACACATTGGACAAGCAAGGATTGGCGACGGGTGGGGTGCATTCACTATTCCGGGGTATCGAAGGG
>JBDRLK010000252.1:0-8255 GCA_043813155.1 Pseudomonadota bacterium
AGATTTCGAAGTCGATTCAGGTGAAATAGTAGGATTTCTCGGCCCGAACGGGGCCGGTAAAACCACCACGATGCGGATTCTGACGGCCTTTATTCCGCCTTCGAGCGGCAGCGCCATCGTGGGCGGCTATGATGTCGTCTCCAACCCGCTGGATGTTCGCAGGCTCATCGGTTACCTTCCCGAGCAGGTTCCCCTGTACACCGAGCTGAGAGTCAGGGAATACCTGAAATTCAGGGCCGAGATCAAGGGCGTCGGCGGGAAGGACCTGAATAAAAACATCGACCGTGTCATCGAGGAGTGCCAGCTCAAGGACGTGGAAAGAAAGGTCATCGCGCACCTCTCGAAAGGCTACAGGCAGAGGACGGGGCTTGCCGATGCGCTCGTGTCGCAGCCGCCCATCCTCATCCTGGATGAGCCGACCATCGGTCTCGACCCCAGCCAGATAAGGCAGACCAGGGAGCTGATCCGCGGTCTCGGCGAAAAGCGCACCCTGATCCTGTCCACTCATATACTGCCGGAGGTGGAAGCCGTCTGCAACAGGGTCCTGATTATCGACAGGGGAAAAATCGTCGGCGAAGGCACGCCGGAGAAGCTGCGCAGGCGGCTGACCGGCCGTGCCGTCATCAAGGCGGTTATCAGGGGCGGGGACGTGAAGGAAGACAGGATCCTCACCATTGACGGCGTCAATTCCGCCGAGCATCACCGGGACGGCGAGCTCGCAATGTTCACCATCACGACGGACAGGCCCCAGGGCGAAGTCGAGGAAAAGATTTTTTCGGCCTGCGTGGACAACGGGTGGGTGCTGCGGCTGCTCGAACGGGAGGCCCCCTCCCTGGAGGACGTGTTCGTCGAGCTGGTGGGCCGGGAGGAAAAACCGGAAAAAATGCAGGAACCGGAGAAAGAAGAGGCATCCTGATGAAAAACATATGGACGATCATTAAAAAGGAGCTCTTCACGTACTTTCTTTCCCCCATCGCCTATGTTGCGCTCTTCGTATTTCTGCTCTACAACGGGATTGTTTTTTACATCATCCTCCAGATTCTCAACCAGCCCATGAGCATTACGGGGGCCCCCATGGCCCTGTTTTTCGGCCAGATCATCTTCTTTTATCTCCTGATCATCGTTCTTTGCAGCATCCTTACCATGCGCTCCCTGGCCGAGGAAAGAAGGAGCGGGACCTTTGAAACATTGATGACCTCCCCTGTCACCGACCTGCAGGTGGTGGTCGGCAAGTTCCTCTCCGCCTGGCTCTTCTACATCATCCTGTGGGTGCCGACCCTCCTGTACCCGATCATCCTGGAAAGATATTCCGACCCGGACTGGGGACCCATCGCCTCCGGCTATCTTGGCACCATCCTCCTGGGCGGGTTATTCATTGCCATCGGCGTGTTCACCAGCTCACTGACGAAAAACCAGCTCATCGCGTCCATCCTGTCCTTTCTGATCCTGGGAATCTTCTTCGTCCTCGGGTTGATGGAATACATCTCCGGGGAATCGCTGCTCAAGTCCGTGTTCAGCTACATCAATATCTGGGCGCACATGGAGGATTTCTCCAAGGGCATCGTGGACACGAAAAGGCTGGTTTACTACTCTACAATGATAATCCTGTTTATTTTCGCGGCGATGAAATCATTCCAGTTGAAACGAATAAGGAGCTAAATGACGGAGCCCGGAAAAAAACCAGAAACCCAGCCGCCCGGCCCCGGAATGCCGAAGCAGTACCCGGAGAGCGCCGTCGGGGCGAACGCCGCGGCGGCCATCTTTCTTGCCGTGATCATCGTGTTCATGCTCAATTACCTCGCCGACAGGCATTACAAGAGGCTGGACTGGACGGCGGAAAAGTATTACACGCTGAGCCCGAAAACAGCGAACATTCTCGAAGCCCTGAAAAGCCCGGTGCAGGTGACGGTCTTTATCAGCACCGCCTCGGAGCTGTACGGCGACATAAAGGAGCTTCTTTCCGGGTTCGAATCCCACACGCAGATGCTCGACGTCGAGTACGTGGATCCCGACATCAACTATGCGCGATTCGAGCTCATCCAGAAAAAGCACAAGATCAGAAACGGGGTGCTGCCCGACGGAAGAGAGGTCGCCGAGCAGTTCATCATCATCAGCAGCGGCGAGCGGGTCCAGTTCGTCACGCCCGAGGACATCACGGATTACGAGTTCGACGCGGACCCTTACGGCTCGGCCCCTTCCCTGAAGAGCTTCAAGGCGGAGCAGGAGCTCACGTCCGCGATCCTCAGCGTGACGGAGGCGGAATCGCTGAAAATCTGCTTCCTTACCGGCCATGGGGAATGGTCCGTGGACAGGCACGATGAGCGGGGCATCGGCCACATCGAATCGCTTCTTCGCAGGGACAATTACGGCACCGAGGCCCTTTCCCTGAGCGACAAGAAGAAGATACCCGCCTCGTGCAGGCTCGTGGTCATCGCCGGCCCCGAACGGCCGTACACCGAGACCGAGGCGAACAAGATCGAACAGTATTTTACAGGCGGCGGGAACCTCCTTGTCTTCATCGATCCCATTGTCGACGGGACGAGGTTCGTGGACACGGGCCTCGAGAAAGTCCTGGCCGGGGCGGGCATCGATGCGCGCAAGGCCATCATCGTGGAAAGCGATGAGTCGAGGCTGCTGCCCGTCAGCGGCGTGGGCATGGAGACTTTTGTCACGGCCGATTACGGCGACCACGACATCGTCGTGCCGCTCGCGGGCCTCGCTTCCCTGTTCAGAATCGTCACGCCCCTTTCAAGGTCCGGGAAAGGGGACGCTTCCCCCGTGCCGCTCGTCCGGACCAGCGGGCAGTCATGGGGAGAGACGGACCTTGAAGACGCGGCCTCCAGCGAAGAGCCGCAAAAAGAGGACAGCGACATCGCGGGCCCCCTGACGCTCGCCTTTGCCTCGATCCTCCCCGGGTTCAAGCAGGCCCCCGAAGATCCCGACCCCTCCGTGAACACGGAAAAGAAGGAGGAAGCAAAGGGCAGGCTGGTGGTGTTCGGGGACTCCGACATGCTGCAGGCCGACCTCTTCGAGCAGCTCACGTTCTGCAACCTGGAGCTCGTCCTGGGCTCCATCGCATGGCTGACGAAGCGCCCCTCTCTCATTTCGATCGCGGCCAAAAACCCCGAAAACGTGAAGCTCAATTTCACGAACACGCAGATGAGAATGATCTCGCTCTGGATCCTCCTTGTCCTGCCCTTGCTCGCCGTCATCGCGGGCATCGTCATCTGGCTTCGCAGGCGCAGGTAAGAACCGAATTTGTTTTAATGCTCCGGGTAGGGGAGGCTTTAGCCTCCCAGGGCGACTAAAGTCGCCCCTACCCATGCTTGGGATGAATGTTGAAGCCCCGCACACCATGCCGCCTGAGGGCCTCGCCATGACACCGAGTTCAAAATCGTTGCAACGACCGTTGCCTGGGTGCGGCAGGAGTGCTACAATCCGTTAACGTTTTTCAGTCAATGGGAACACTCAAAAAAATTCACGCGGCCGCCTCGAGGATCATCATTCTTGCCTATGCGGCGGCGACACTGGCCGGGCTCACGGCTTTTCTGGCCGTAAAATCCACGTCCATGACCGCTCCCGTGGGCAAGGTGCCTGAAAAGACAGAAGGGAAATTGATCAACCTGGCCCATTTCAAAAACCACGCCTGGGTCGAGGCCAGCTCCTACGCGTGGCTCTACATTCACCATCCCCTGTTCGTCATCGACGGGCTGAACCGCCCGCCGTCGAACAAGGAAGAATGGGTGCCCGACAGGAGAACGGATGATGCGCCATTCTTCACCGTGCACCTGGGCAGGCCGGCGGACGTGAAAGAAGTGATCGTCTATCACGAGGGCAGGTATTCCAAGCGATTCTACACGATAAGCTGCCTGCATGGCGACCGGGTCCTCGACGTGCTGGAGAGTAAAAGCACCAAGGACGTTAGGGTTGTCTACACCTTCGACTGCAAGAGCGCCGATGCCGTAAGGCTCGACTTCACATGGGATCCCTTTGACTCCGAGGGCCATATCCGGATTCACGAAATCGAAGTGATGGGAATATGAACAGGAGGTCGCACATCATTGCCTTCTGGGGCATCCTGGCCGCTGGCGCGGCGGCCCATGTCGTGTTCTGGCTGTCCAAGGAGGGGATGCACTATCCCGACGAAATATTCCAGTACATCGAGCCGGCTTTCGTCCGGATCAATGGTTTCGGCTGGCTTCCCTGGGAATTCAACCGGGGCGTCAGGAACTGGTCGCTCATCGCCGTCTACGGCGGCTGGATGAAAATGTTCATGGCCTTCGGCGCCGAGGGCTACTGGCTCCACAAGCTCATCGGCCTGCACAACACGCTCCTGGCCCTGGCCATCGTCCCCGCCGCCCTCAGGATCGGGAGGCACTTTGCCGGGGAGACCGGCGGGTGGACGGCTGCCGCCCTCGCCGCCCTGTTCCCGCCCATCATCTATTTCACTCCGCACCCGCTCAGCGAAGTTCCCTCCATGGTGCTTTCCACCTGGGGCCTGGTCATGTGGCTCGAGGGGCGGGGAACCGACAGGGAGAAGAAATTCGCCTTCCTCGCGGGCATGCTCCTCGGATTCTCGGTCGTGGCAAGGTTTTTTTCGGGCGTTCTTCTCATCGTGCCCGCCATCGATTACCTCGCCAGGCTTTTCAAAAAGAACAGGGGGTTTGCCTGGTTCGTTCTCGGCGGCCTCGTGCCGCTTGCCGTTCTCGCGATTTCGGACTGGCTCACCTGGGGCATCCCGCTCCACTCGGCCATAGAGTACTTCCGCTACAACATTCTCGAGTGGGGCAATGCCGACCACGGCACGAGCCCCTGGTGGATGTATTTTTCGTGGATGCTGGAGCGACTGAACTGGGGCCTTATCGTCTTCCTGCCTTTCTTTGTCATTGGAACATGGAGGACGAGACTGCTCACTGCGGCCAATGCCCTGGCGCTCGTCGCACTGACGTTTATCTCCCACAAGGAGGAAAGGTTCCTTCTCGGCCTGTGGCCTCTTTTCATCATTACCTTTTCCGTGGGCGTGGGACAGGTTGCCGAATGGATGCGCGGCCGCAGGCTGCCGGCAATCGTCATGGCCTCGGCGTGCGGCATCGCGCTCATGACCGCGGGCTCATTCGGGGTCAAAACGCTCGAGTGGCACTGGCTGCGGGGGTATTTTGAAGCGCAGGATTTCGTCGGCAGGCAAAATGACGCCTCGGGCTGCATGTTTTCAGGAAGGCTCCATCTCTCCGGCGGGGCCGTGTACATCAACCGCAACATCCCCATGGACAGCTACCAGCTGAAGCTGAGCCGCAACCCTCTCTTCAACTACTTCATTTTCAAGGATAATTCTTCGGACGCGCGCATGGCGCGCAGCAGAAAATGGGAAGAATTGGAGAAGTTTGACGACATCGTCGTTTTCCGCAAGCAGGACAAGCCTGTCCCCGGCAGCACTTCCCCGATTAACTGGAAACAGAAGGGGCCGGCGCTAAAGAAGTAGTGCGGCCCTTCAGGGCCGCCGTGGCGGGGCAGTAGTGCGGCCCGTCAGGGCCGCCGTGGCGGGGCTAAAGCCAACAGCGGGGCTAAAGCCCCGCACTACTGTTAATTTGAATTCTGTCATGGTATAAATAATATAGGAGTATTACAGGTAAAATCTATCGGGAATTTTATTCCCGCTTGATGTGCTGACTCATGCATTGCCCCAAGTGTTATTATCTGAATCCGCAGGGCGCGGAAAACTGCCTTAACTGCGGAGCAAACCTGCCCATCGCCAACCAGTCCATCATCATAGACGAGCAGGCCAGTATCAATACGGAAGTGCAGAGCGTCATCATTCAGAAACAGCCGGAGAGGAAGCCTGATAACGCTCCCCGAAAACAGTCGGCCAGGGCTGTCACACAGCCGCCCCCCGCTTACAAGACAGGACCCTCATCAGGGCTTTACCGTCAGCCCAACAGGCCGTCCATACCGCCTGTGCCCGCAGCCGACGATGACGACAGCGTGAGCCTGCCTACTCCACAGTACCTGCCCAAGTGGGGTGAGCCGACAAGCGTCAGCCGCCAGCCTCAGGACAGGGAGGGCCAGTCCCAGCCTCAGTCACTGAGCTACCAGCACTTCGAAGAGTCCTCTCCCTCCCGGCAGCAGGATGAGATTGTGAGCTATCCGCACCCGTATGCGGCCGACGCCAAGAGCTCGTCGAACCCTGCACAGGACGAGTGGCTTCAGCATTCAACGGTGCGCCAGATGATAACGTGGGATCAGCTTCCGGGAGATGAGTTGGAACCGGGTGATGCGCATGAATGGCCCGTCCTCCGGGTCGGCCTGTCCGACTCGATGACGAGCCAGGATGATTATGAAGAATCGATTCCAACACGCCAGATGATGCAGCCGCAGGAGGCCTACAACCAGGCGCAGGACCAGCAGCCCTATCCGCTGATACAGCTGGGCGACGTTGAGCAGACTCCCGATATTTTCAACGACCCTGAAGATGCAATGACCACGCTCAAGATTACTGCCGAGCACAGGCGAGCTTATCCCCTCAACACGCTGGGCTCCTATGACGACCTGGAGGACCTGCTCACGACCCGCAGGGAAGCGCCGGCAACCAAGGCGCGCCGGCGGGTCACCATCAGCCAGGATGACCTGGAAGACCAGCTCGTGACCAAATCATTCATCAGGCCGCCCCAGGGGGCGCCTCTCAGCCAGAACTTCGAAGTGGCCTTGAAGAATCTTGTGAGCGACCTTCGCACTAACGTCAGCTCCATCCAGAAGAAGGGTATTACGCTGCCCTGGGGCAGCAAAGGGTTTACAGGCGAGAGGCTGGCCCTGATCATGATAGCCGTCCTTGCAGTTGTCCTCCTAATGCTCATCGTGACGTCAGTCCATGTTTACATGAAGAAGAACAGCGAGCCGGGCCCCCCCATTCCCGGCGAGCCCGTGAAGACGGCCCAGGAGAGCTTGAATCCTCTGCTGGAGCAGCCCCCCCTGAACAAGCTCTTTCAGAAGCGTGTGTTCCAGCAGCGGGACATGATCTATTACGCCAGCACTATTTTCTTCATCGACGCACCCGGCACAATCTATCCGGCCTCCAGGCTCAACTACATCATCGGCGAAGACAGCGTGCTCGTGGACGTGGCCATTGCAGTGAAAGGCAAGGCGCTCATGACAAGATTCAGCTGTTACCTGTATGACGGGCACGGTGAAAAGCGCATCCCCAACACGTCGGTCGAAAACTACATCGATATGCCGCGCCATTCGTTCAAGGTCCACAAGCTGTGGAAAAATGTCTCCCTGGTGCCGGAAGCGGAAACCTATCACCTGCACAGGGGCTTTATCGTATCCACGGAAAGCGCCAGCAATTTTATCATGGAAATCAAGAACTTCGACATCCGCCCGGCCCTCTGGATCAGGCTGGACACCAAATGGCTTCCCGAGTAGAAGCGCCTCGGCGTGTAGTGGGGGGTTGTGCTGGGGGGCTTCCGCCCCGCCTTGGGCGGCCCGTAACGGGCCGCACTACTGCTGAACCGTTGCCGTTATCTTTTCAAGGATTTCTTCCGGCTCGGGGAAAAGGCTCGAGGGCAGGCCCTCGATGTAACTCACCGTGTCGGCGCTGCGCTTGAGGATGATCCATTCCTTGTAGAAATTCCTGTAGATTTTCAAGTGCTCCTGGGCCGTCTGCTTGACGGGTTTCCACCGCTGATTGACCGCCTTGTCGAGCGCCTGGAAAAACTCGCAGGCATCGCAGTTTCCGCCTTCCCCGGCGCCCTCCCACTTCGAGACAATCATGAAAACGCCCCTGCCGATGTGCCCCTTGCCCACCTCCGTGCTCGAAGGCCACAGAAAGAAGAACCAGTCGCCCTCCCACCCCGCGGCCGCGCCGTAAGCCTCCAGGCCCTCGATGTGCTCCTGCAGCCAGATCCTGATGAAAAACTCCCCCATAACATCCTCGGCCGCGACCCTGTACAGGGAAAGCACCTGGGCAGGGACCTTGAACGCAACGCTGTCCGGCACGTCGTTCGCATGGAATGCCTCGGGATGAAGAATCTGCTCCGTTGATTCCGGCGGGTCGGCCAGGATCGCATTGGCCGCATCGAATCCGCCCTTGCCGTATACCTTCTTCATGAACACATACCCGTAGGAATAGGGAAAAAGCAGCGCCCTGCGCATGGCCTGCGGCACCTTGAAGAGCTTGCTCTGCTTTTCGCTCATGAGCAGCATCATGTTTTCGATCCCTTCGGCATCGAGATAATCCGGGACCGCGGCTCCCGAAAGATTTT
>JBDRLK010000253.1:0-2034 GCA_043813155.1 Pseudomonadota bacterium
TGGATGTGGTGGAGGAAGTGTTAATCGCCAACCGGCGGGTGTGGAGGATGTGGAGGGGCCAATAGCCAAGGGAGGCTGCGGCTGGGGCGGAGGAACCAACCGGCGGTTGAGGAGGCGGCCGCGGGGCTGCTGAAAAAGTGCCTTTTCTTAAGGAAAAGGAACTTTTTCAGCTAAAATTTGACGAAGGGGTATTACTTTGTAATATAATATACTCATGTATCTTAAAGAGTAGCCGTTTTGACAACCAACCACACGGTTTTTTTTCAGGGAGGTGGACAATGGAAGGACAAGAGAGAAGGGGCACGGAATCGAAGAGAATCGACGTCATCCGCCCGGTGGCCATTTTTGCCGAAGGAAGAGAAGGGATCCTCAGGGGAAAGACGAGGAACATCTCCACGGGAGGCTGCAGCATCTCGCTGGACGATCTTCTCGATATTGGAGAAAACGTTCTTTTTCGCATCGACCTCGGTGAAGGCTTCGACCCGGCCGTTCAGTCGGCCCAGGTGATCTGGTCCGACACGGAAGAGGGCAGGGTCGGCATCAGGTTCTGCCATGACGGTCCGGTCATGAACGGGCCGAAGGAGAAGGGCGAGGAGGAGGAGGAGCAGCAGCAGGAGCAGCAGCAGCAGCAGCAGCAGCAGCAGGAGCAGCAGGAGAAGACCTTTCCTCTTCCCCTGTGCGGAAGCGTCGTCAACCTGAACATTGAAAAAATGGAAAAGCCGCTCAGGGTCGTGTGCCGGGAGGCCAGCAGCCAGTGCATAACGCTCAGGACCTCGATCCCCTTCCTCGAGACGGACAGGGTCGTGACCATCCAGTTTCAGGACAGCGCGGGCAATGAAAGCAGGCTTGGAGGCACGCTGACGGATGTTTCCCTCGAAAAACACGGAGGCGAGAGCGTTCCCACCATAAATCTGACCGTTATTCCCGACAGTGCCGACGGAGCGGACGAGGCAGGATGCGCTGCCGGCGCCTCGGGCAAGATCGTGGATTCCGACGAGATGCAGCCTTCCCGGACAGGACAATCAGAGAATCCTGAAAGCGATCGGCAGATGCAGTCGGAGCCGGAAACAGCCGGGGACGAGCCCGACGCGCAGGAGCCGGCCGATGACATCGAGATTCCGCCTTCCAGGACTGCGGAGGCTGAAAAAGCTCAGCAGACCGAGGCTTTATATGCAGGAGATATCACCCCCGGGTACGTCGTGATCGTACACGCGATCCTGGGCCGGCTGCTGGCGATTCTGAAAGCCATCAGGGCCAAGGCGGGACCGGCCATGGGGAGGACCGCACCTGTCATGAAAAAGCTCATGGCCGCGGCTGCCGCGAAAACAAGGTCGGCAGGCGCAACCGTCTACGGTGAGATATCCCTGAGGCTTCGCTCGCGCAAGGGCCAGCGCAAGACCCTGAGGCGACCCGCCAGGGTGTCCATGAGAACGCAGGCTCCCCGCCACAAGTCCGTTCTCGGCGCCCTGAGGGCGAGAATGCTCCATATCCTCCTCACGCTCGTTGCCCTGGCAACGCTTGGCGTCGGCGTGTGGGGCCTCGTGAATCTCTTTAAGACGAATTCCGAGGACCTGCCGCCGCCCGCGGAAAACACGGCGGGGCAGGTGAATACCTTCCAGGAAAATGCTGCGCCCTATGAAGCGGCGGCCCCTGTGGCGGCGCCCGACCGGAGCAACGGCCCCGGCTATGACCTGTGGGGCGCAGGCCGGGACAATGGCGGCAAACCGGCTGCAGGGGCGGCCGTGGAAGTCAAGGCGGCGGCAGCGGCTCCGGCGGCTCCAGCACCTCTCCCCGCCCGGGAGCCGGCCGTGAAGGACGGCGAGAAGGAGAAGGCTGAAAACAAGGAAGCCAAGGCGGTCGAAAGCGCCGACGCAACAGCGCAGCAGGACGCGCCCGAACCGAAGAATGCAGCTCCGAAAGAGAAGGAAATACCGGTTCTGGGCAAGAATTCGGTTCACCTGCAGGTCGAGGGGGAAATCCTTGGCTTCAAGCACTACCTCCTGAAGGACCCGGCCGGTCTCGTCATCGATATCA
>JBDRLK010000254.1:0-7347 GCA_043813155.1 Pseudomonadota bacterium
GCAAGTAAGGGGCCAGTCTCGTAGCGAGGGCGTAAGCCGCGAGACGGCCGGCAGGCGCGCCCGCAGTAGTGAGTGGTCCCTAACTTGCGGGGCGCTGTACTTAGTATTGGAAGCAGGGTGTATAGCTGTCTCGGCCGTGAAAGTCAAAAGAAAATGGAAAACAGGCAAGCGTGCCTGATTGACATCCAGGCCCAGTGCAAGCAGCCTTTTACCAGCATGCGCTTCACCTGCCTGGGCGGCAGCTGCCCGTAACTGGCGACCGGGCAAACAGGCAAGCAGGCAAACCTGCAACATGCAGCCATTCGGAACAAACGCCGCAAAGGCGTTGTCTCAATGCCAAACAACGCAAAGCAGGGAGGTTACGATGAACAGGATAACAATGACCGCGGCCGGGCTCGCATTGTGCTTCGCAGCCGGAGCGTGCGTCAAGAAGGGCGCGACGAGCGCAAAGGTGGAGTTCGGAACGACCCATGTAACGCTCTACGACTGCGGCCTTGCGCAGATCGAGCGGCAGGCCGAGATCCTGGGCGAAAGCAGCCTCACGATCAGCGTGGAGCAGGCCCATGTCGACGACCTGCTGGCGAGCCTGATCCTGGCCACGGACGGGTCGGTCAAGGTCAGGAGCGTCAAGTTCCCGGGCATGCAGAACCTGGGCCAGGCCGTGGCATCGAGCAGCTTTGCCGCCTCCATGCTCGACGGTTCGGAAAGCCTGGAAATCCCGTCGGACATTGCGGGCTACGCGCGCGCTCTCGTGGGCACGAAAGTGGTCATCACCGGCGAGGACGGCAGCAAGGTGGAGGGCACGGTGCTCGATGCCGTTGCTCTGGAAAATGGCGGCGATGAGGACAATGGGACGGACGGGAAAGGCAAGACAGCTGAAAGCAGCGAGCCTCTCGTCGTGATCGTCACGTCGAAGGGCGCCTTGAGGTGGATCCCGCTGTCCGGCGTGCTTGAAGTCGCGCCCGTGTCCAAGCTCGAGGCCGCGGCCATCAAGAGTTTTTCGTCAGCCATGGGCAAGGCCAGCGGTTTCACGGAGACCACGCTCGAGTTTGAAACAGCGCCGGGGTCCAAGGGCACGCTTGCCGCGAGCTACATCCGCCAGAGCCCGGTCTGGCGCATGCTCTATAAAACCACCGTTGAGGCCGACAAGGTCTTCCTGGAGGCCTGGGCGGTCGTGTACAACGATACGCCGGAAGACTGGGAGGACGTGAGCATGACGCTGGTGGCGGGAATGCCGACCTCGTACGTGCTGTCCGTGGCATCTCCCCGCTACGTGCACCGCGAGGTCATCGAGGCCCCGGGAAAGTGGGACGAGATGGCTCCGCAGCTCGGGGCGCACACGCCCGACACGCTGCTGTACGACTGGGACATCTATCACGCTGGTACCTATGGCTATGGAGGCCTGGGAGCGATGGGGTATGGATCGGGAGGAGGCGGCAGTGCGGGATACGGCTCAGCGCATGGCTCCATCGGATACGGCGGAATCTCCGAGAAGGCCAGCTCGCTCATCAAGGTGGGGCAGAGCGCCGCAGAGGAGACCATGGTCGCGGACGTGGAGCAGGAGATATCGACCTACACGTCCATGTCCACCGTGTCGCTTCCCAGCGGCGCCACGAGCCTCGTCCCGCTCGTTCGCCGCGAGCTTCCCGGCCAATCCTTTACCCAGCTCGTGGACGGCGGGGGGGTCGAGACCTGCCTGCGCATGGAAAACACAACGGGCCTGGTGCTGCAGCCGGGCATGTCGAGCTTTTACGAGGACGGCCGCTTCAGGGGCCAGGACGATCTGGACAGGGTGGAGCCTGCCGACGTTCGCGTCCTGTGCTATGGCCATGACCCGGACGTGTCGTTCAAGCGCGAGCTTGCGTACAAGGAGGTTCACACGGCGCTCGAGTGGCGCGACAACCAGCTGTGGGTGCACACCCTGCGCACGACGACCAAGGACTACTCGGTCGAGAATTTCGCGGGCCAGCCGCGCGACCTGGCCATCCCTATCTCGCACATCATAAACGGCCGCGTGGTAACGCCGTCGGACCTCGCCACGACCGATTCGGACACGGACAAGCTTCACATCTTCAAGATCGCCCCCCGCTCGGAGATGAAAAAGAAGATCGTTGTCGAGGAAGGCGTGATGAAGCCGGTGTATCTGACTACGGCAAGCTTCGAAAAGCTCCTGGAGTCTCCCGACCTGCCGGAGAAACACAGGAAGGTCCTGGAATCGGCAAGAGTCATTCTGGTCAAGAAAGAGAAGATCGAAAAAGAAATCGCCGCCACACGCGAGCTCATCTCCAAGAACGAGGAAACCATAAAATTCCAGACCGATCTTCTCTCCAAGGTGCCGAAAACAGACGGCAAGTCAAAAGCCGTGGACACGATGCTGGGCGAGATCATGCAGGCAAAAAAACAGATCATGGCTCACAACGACCAGATCAAGGAGCTCGACAAGAAGGCGGCTGATTTGCTGGCCCAGGCCAGGGAAGAGCTCAAAACCATCCCCCCTCCGGAATAATACGCTTTTAACGACACTTGTAGTGCGGGGCTTCAGCCCCGCCGTTTACGGGCGGCCCTGAAGGGCCGCACTACGGGCCCAAGTCTGATCGCGGTACGATCTCAGATCATGGGATTGATGACCTCGAGGTTCATGCCGCCGGGGTAGCCGTAGCTGACCCATGGGCTGTAGCCCACGGCGACGATGCCGAAGGGCTCCGTGCCCGAGATCCTGTGGACGCCGTCCGCGATTTCAGTGCGGCCGACCTCCCAGTCGTCGCCGACCGGGATGAACAGGCCATCGGCCATGGGCAGGCCGTCCAGCGTGATCTGTACGCCCGCGGGCCGCGTCACGATGACGAAGTCCACGTCATAGGTCATGGGCGTGAGGAAGATGTACTCGTCGAGGAACTGCTCCACGGGCACCATCGAGATCATGGCCGGGTCGCCCCCTTCCTCCTGGGTCAGGTTCGTGCACTCCTGGCCCTCGATGTACTGCATGAGGAGGATGGGCTTGTCCGCCTCCACGATGGTGTCGCCCGGGTCCGACGCGTCGCCGACCATCTCGAAGTCGATGTACTCGCCGCGGTTGATGGTGGCCGGGTTGGACACGCCAGACGGAAAGCGAAGCGTGATGCCGCCGCGGTCGTGGACGGTGATCGTTGTCGCGGGCTCCGAGGCAATGACTCGCCAGTACGCGGCTTCGGCCACGTCTCCCGTGGACCTTATCGGGATTCTCGATGCCACGTATTTCATGCCCCACGTGGTCAGGGGTAGAATCTGCTCTTCCAGGTGGTCGCACCAGGCGCACGTGTTCTCCTCGTGCTCCGGCTCGCCGCCGCCCGGAGGATACCCGTGGCCGTCCCTGCACCAGTCGCAGTGGTACGGTATGTCGGCGCACTCGTGGCCGCCGAACACGGCCACGGCCGCGCTCGCCTCGATGTACGTTCCCGAGAGGTCCGTCGTGGTATCCTTTGTGGCGATCTGCAGCACGTCGCCGTCGTTGAGCACGACCTCGTGCGAGCCGCCTGCCGGGATCTCGGGTATGGGCCCGCCGGCCTTGACCACGGCGGTCGGGTAGACCGTAACGGTCGTGCCGTCCTGTGTTCCGACGATGGACACGTAGCCCTTTGAATCGCGGTTCAGGAACTCCGTGCCGAGCTGGAACCACGAGGCGGCAAAGTAGTACCGGTCGAGCGTGTGCAAAGGCAGGAGCATGGACGCGTCGTTCGTGGCCTGGTCCGCGGTGTCGATGGGGTTGAACTGGTAGGCGATGATGGGGTAGTCGCTCACAACGCGGTAGGCGATGCCGGTGCCGATGTTCGTGTCCTCCACGTGCGAGTCGCCCGGCAGCCTGAACGCGAACAGCGAGTTGACCGGGATCACCTCCGTCATCACGGTCGACCACGCTCCTGCGGACATCTGCTCCACGGTCACCGTGGCCGCGAAGGTGTCGTCGACATTGGAGGCCACGATCGCGTACGTGGACGTGTCGTACTCCAGGGTCGGCCAGCTCCACTGGTCCATGTCCAGGGCATAGAAGGTGCAGCCGATGGACGAGCGCGAGCTGCGGGCGTGCTCGCAGGGGTCAAGGCAGACGCCATCGAAGCATGTCTCCCCCTCCTCGCAGGCCTCCTCCTCCTCCCAGCCGCTCCCGTCGGGCTTGCACATCCTGTAGGAGGCCGCGCCCACGCATTCCCTCCCCCCCGGAAAGCAGAAATACTCCCCGTCTGCAATGTCGGAGATGATGTCCCCCCCGTCCGATCCGTCGTCTCCTTCATCGACGGCCTGGTCCGCCGCCCCGTCGTAGGGATCGCTGCCCGAAGAGCAATGGGCGTGGGCGCAGACCACGGCTGCGAGGAGCAGGAATGATGCAAGCATTGTTTTCATTGCAGATTCTCCTGAATTGATGGATGAATTCACTTTAAAATATTATACCCGCTGCACTCAAACAATCAATATTGACCGTCAATATTAATTCATGTTGAAAAATGCAGCCGGTTCCATTAAGTTCATTAAAAGAGAGATGAGGGAGCCATTCGCACTTGTCCTGGCCCTTGCCCTGTGCGCCTCGTGCTCGGGCGCGGCCAGGCAGCCTTCTGAAAGCCGGGTCGGCGGCGAAGCCGGCCTGACGGGTCGGCAGGCCGCCGAGTGCCCGGTGCTCGACGCGGCGAAGAAGGGCTCATGGGTGCCCATGAGCCAGGCCGGCGCGCCCGTGAACATCAAGGGGCCGCCCCTGCGCTCGTTCTGGACCGGCTCGCGCCTGCTCGTGATGGATCGCTCATTCTCGAGGCCGGACAACGCGGCCTACGACCCGTGCACGGACACGTGGACGCGCATCAGCCCGATCTCGGGAATACCGCCGGGGCACGGCGGGTCGCTGCATGGCCAGTGGGTGGGGGACCGACTGGTCGTCTGGTACAAGCCATACAATCCGAAGAAGAGCTCATGGATCGTCAAGGAGTACTGGCCGGAAACAGACACGTGGTCAGAAAGCGCGGTGCCGGCCGCCGCGGCTCCAGTGCCGGTTGTGGGCAGGCGTCTTGTGATCTTCGAGGGCAAGTCGTCCACACCGGCCTTTGAAAACGGCAGCGTCCATGATCTCGAGACCGGGCAGACCGAGGACCTTCCGTCGCAGGGCGCGCCGATCGCCAGGAAAGGGTACGTGGGCGTGGTTCTCGACGATAACCGCTACCTGGTCTGGGGAGGGCGGGGCGGTTCTCCCGACAAGCGAGACTTGAACGACGGCGCGATCCTCGACCTGGCCGCGAAGAAATGGACGCCCATGTCCATGCAGGGCGCGCCCGGGGGCCGCTCGTTTGCCAAGGCGGCCTGGACAGGCGAAAAGCTCATCGTGTGGAGCGACCAGTACGGCCGCATCGAAGGCGGCGGGGTCTACGACCCGGCGGCCGACGCCTGGTCGGCCTTGCCCGCCGAGAACGCTCCCATCGCCCGCCAGCAGACGCTCGCCGCGTACGGCGCGGGCAGGTTCGTGGTGGCGGGAGGGTACAGCTCGGCCAAGCAGGCGGCGGAGGCCAAGGTACAGGACAACCTGGCGGGCGCGGTCTACGACGTGGACAAAGACCGCTGGACGGCCGTGGCCCTTCCCGTGGCCATGAATGATATCTGGGCAGCGGTGCACGTGCTCGACGACGGCCGCATGCTCCTGCGCCACCGCGACTTTCAGTGGATGCACCTCTTTGATCCCCGGACTTTGCAGTGGACCGGGATCGACCCCGAGCCCATTGCAAACCGCGGCTTCACGCAGGTCGCCCTGATCGGGAGCCGCCTTATCGTGTGGGGCGGCATGCAGTCGGAGCAGGGGATCAAGAATCCCTGCGACAACGTCCCGGCCGGAATGGGATGCGATCCCCCGGGCCCTGCAGTTCATTATCTTTCGGACGGCGCGATCACTGTCTTCTGAAACACTTCCACCGCGGGCTGATGCAGGTCATGTCCGGCATAAAAGGAAAGCCCGTTTTTACCGTTGCAGCCGAATGGGGTGAGGGGGAAAATAAAAGCTGATAATGAGATGCAGGACTTGCCCCATGTCATGTGTAACCTTCCTTAGTAGTCGAATTCACAAAACGAGCGTGGAAGCAGATTGTAGGGGGCAAGGCGGCAGAGCCTCCAGTCGAACCAGTTGTAGATTATGTCGAATTCATGGACCAGGTCCCCGGCGCTCTGGTAATCGAGCCGCGTGGCGGTGCAGGAGCCGCAGGTCCGAAACTCGAACACAGGGTAGCACTCCAGCCAGTGATCCGGGGGATGCGGGAGGTCGGAGTAATCCACGTCCAGGAGATGCCCGAAGAGATCGTTGGCCGCTTCAACGCCGAGCTCCTCGGAAAAATCCCAGTCCGTCCTTCCCCAATGCTCGCTGTCCACGGTGTACAGCCCCTGGTCGAACTCCCAGACCCTCGCGAGGCCGCTTCCGTCCATGAGGATCATGGGCCCTGCACCCACGAATCCTCCAGGGGCGGCCCACAGCAGCCTTGCCTCGGGATACTCGGCCAATACGGTCGTGGCCGGGCAGGATCGGTAAGCCTCCATGCACGCGGTGAATGTGGAGAAGCGGTTGCCGCAGTCGGCTCCGATGCAGGAACAGCAGATCGGCAGGAACTCGCACCGGCTTCCCGTCCACTGGTAGGGCGTGGGATCGCATGGGTCGCATCCGTCGCAATCGATGTCAGGGTCTTCTCCGGCTTCCTGGGGCCGGCACGCCGGGTCCATGTCCTCCATCGCATCGTCCAGCGCCGCATCATCAGCCGTCGCATCGACCGCTTCCGCGTCCGCCCCCACGTCAACGGCGTCGGCGACGTCCTGCGCCTCGGGCACGGGATCGTCCCGGCCTTGGTCGCTCCCGGCGTCGCCCGTCAGGGAGTTGCTGCTCGTGCAGCCCGGAAGAACCCAGGAAAAGGCCGCACAGGCAATGACTGCCGCTTGCAGAATTTTCATCTCGCACCACCTCAATACCGGTTACTATAATCGCAAATCGGCTGATTTCAAAGAAAAAAGCCGGGACAGGCAATCCCGCCGGAACCGACTGGCGCCGGACACCGTATTGCCCTGAGTTCTACCCGATCCTCTCCATTATAATCCTCCCTCCCGCCTTGCTCGCCCGCCCGCCAGTTTCCCTTGCAGCCGGGGGGAGTTCATGATAAGAAGGATGGGCAAGAGCGTTGTGGAAGAATCGTCCGGCCACGATCAAGCATTATCGCCTTGCCTTGACCCGGGCCGCGGGCCGCGGGGTAATGTCCTTGACAGATACGCGAAGTGGATCCATGCTAAGGGCTCGCGAAATAATAACTTCCCATTTTGAGGCGTATTTCTAACATTATGTTTACCAAGCTTCTTCTGGGCGCC